>JAYZXK010000236.1:0-10653 GCA_036141415.1 Pseudomonadota bacterium | reverse complement strand
CGGCCGGCGAAAAAGTGATGAAATACGGTTTTGCCATCGGTATTGCCCAGGCGGATATCAAACACGGTGATCATGTTCACAGCCATAATTTAAAAACAGCGTTAAGCGGTCAGGAAAACTACCAATATGAACCGGTTGCTACGCGCCAACCGGTTACCAGGCCATCCCAGGCCAGTTTTATGGGCTATCGTCGTGCAAACGGTAAGGTCGGGATCCGTAACGAGGTCTGGATCATCAATACGGTAGGCTGTGTAAACCGCACTGCGGAGCGAATTGCCGCAGAGTGTGATCGCCGTTTCTTTGGTGAATGCGATGGTTTTCGTTCATTCACCCATCCGTTTGGCTGTTCCCAGCTAGGCGATGACCTGCATGATACCCAAACCATACTCGCGTCGCTGGCATCGCACCCCAATGCTGGGGCTGTATTGATTGTTGGGCTCGGTTGTGAAAACAACCAGCTGTCTAATTTGCTTGAGAAAGTAGACCGCCCTGCCGGACAGATCCGGTATTTTAACTCCCAGCAGGTGGGAGACGAAATTGAGGAAGGTATTCGCCTTATTCATGAAATGCTGGCTGATGTGGGCAAGTGTACCCGGGAACCTATTGATGGCAGCGAACTGGTACTGGGTGTGAAGTGTGGCGGAAGTGATGCGTTTAGCGGCATTACCGCCAACCCCCTGGTAGGTCGCATGACCGATTTAATGGTTAAACAGAACGGCAGTGTACTGCAAACTGAAACCCCGGAAATGTTCGGCGCCGAGCAGTTACTCATGAACCGGGCGACCAGCCAGGCAGTATTTTCCGAAATTGTTGAACTGGTTAACGACTTTAAACAGTATTTTATCGATAACAATCAGCCGATTTATGAGAACCCGTCGCCGGGTAACAAAGCCGGAGGGCTTACCACGCTCGAAGAAAAGTCGCTGGGCGCCGTGCAAAAAGGCGGTCAGGCACCGGTTAACGGCGTATTGCAGTACGGCGAGCCTTTGTCAAAGAAAGGCCTAAATTTGCTCCAGGCACCGGGCAATGATGCGGTAAGTTCCACTGCGCTCGCCGCCAGTGGCGCGCACATTATTTTATTCACCACCGGCCGGGGTACCCCGCTCGGCTTTCCTGTACCCACAGTGAAAATCTCATCTAACAGTGAAATAGCTCACAAGAAGCCACACTGGATAGATTTTAATGCAGGCCAGATATTGCAGGGCACCAGTATTGATGACTGCGCTGCTCAGTTATATCAGCAATGCCTGAATATTGCGTCAGGCGAAAAAACCTGCAACGAAAAAAATGGCAGTCACGAGATAGCGATCTGGAAACGTGGCGTAACCCTGTAACAAAGAGACTGATATGAAACCAATACTATTACACGAAGACAGACTGTTTCCGGCCGACGAAGCAACACGCTCAGTCGCTCGCTCGCTGTATCAAGCTGTCAAAGACTTGCCTATTATCAGCCCCCACGGTCACACCGATCCGCGTTGGTTTGCCTATGATGAAAATTTTGGCAATGCCACCGAGCTGTTTATTTTGCCCGATCATTATGTGTTCAGAATGCTCTACAGTCAGGGCGTTTCGCTGGAAAGTCTGGGTATTCGTCGCTGGGATGGTGGTCCAACCGAGGGCGACCCGCAAAAAATCTGGCAGATTTTTGCTGACCATTATTATCTGTTTGCCGGCACGCCTTCCAGAATGTGGCTGGATACGGTATTTAAAAACGTGTTTGGCTTAACCGACATGCTGTGCAGCGAAAACGCCATGGAGTATTACCAGTTCATTACCGCAGAGCTGGCCAAAGACGCTTACAAACCACGCGCTCTGATGGACCGCTTTAATATAGAGCTGATTGCTACTACCGAAGGCGCTCTGGATAACCTTGAACACCACCGGGTATTAAAAGGCACCGGTTGGGATAAGCGCGTGATCACGTCTTTCCGTCCGGATGATGTAGTGGATGCTTCCCGTGAAGACTTTGCTCAAAATATCGAACTGCTGGGTGAAATTACCGGCGAGAATACCACCGACTGGGAAGGTTATCTGGCCGCTATTCGTCAGCGCCGCGCGGTATTCCGCGAGCACGGTGCCACAGCCACCGATCACGGCCACCCCACTGCCCGTACTGCCGATCTGTCGAAAACTGATTGTCAGGCCTTGTTCAACAAGTGCCTGAGTGGCAAAGCCAGCGAGGCTGATCAGGAATTGTTCCGCGCTCAGATGCTTACCGAATTAGCCGGCATGAGTATTGAAGATGGGATGGTTATGCAAATCCATCCGGGCGCATTCCGTAATCACAATAACGATGTGTTTACCAAATTCGGCCGCGACAAAGGCGCAGACATTCCGCTGCAAACCGAATACGTCAACGCCTTAAAACCGCTACTGGATAAATACGGCAACGATCCGCGCCTGAACATCATTTTGTTTACGCTTGATGAAACCGTCTATTCCCGTGAGCTGGCGCCGCTGGCTGGTCACTATCCGTGCCTTAAACTGGGCCCTGCCTGGTGGTTCCACGATAGCCCGGAAGGCATGCTGCGTTATCGTCATCAGGTAACCGAAACCGCCGGTTTATTTAATACCGTTGGCTTTAACGATGACACCCGCGCCTTCCTGTCGATTCCGGCTCGCCACGACGTCGCCCGCCGAATTGATTGTCGGTTCCTGGCCAATATGGTGGTGGAACACCGAATCAGCGAAGAAGAAGCTGGCAGCCTGATTAAACAGCTGTCTTACGATTTGGCGAAAAAAGCTTACAAACTGGGGCAGGCATAATCATGGCGGCGTCGTTAAATAATTCTACGCTGGCTACGTTGCCTGCCGAGGTTAAAAAGCCTGACTTCGATCGCGCTGAACGCAGCCGCGGTATTGTGCACATCGGGCCGGGCGCATTTCACCGCGCCCATCAGGCCGTGTATACCGACATGGCGATGGCCTATGGCGGTAACTGGCGAATTACCGGTGTGTCGATGCGCAGCGCTACGCTGAAGCAAAAAATGGCCGATCAGGACAATCTGTATTCACTGGTGGTACTGGACAACGAGCCCTATGTACAGGTAATTGGCGCCTTTGACAGCGTACTGGTATTAAATGAAGACCGTGAAGCCATTATGGCTGCGCTGACCGACGCCAATACCCATATTATTTCATTAACGATTACAGAGAAGGGGTATTGCCTTGCCAGTAATGGTGAGCTCGATACGTCCCATGCCGACATCATGCACGATTTAACCAATCCTGATGAACCGGTATCGGCGGTAGGGCTAATTGTTAGCGCGCTCAAGCACCATTTTGAGCAGCAACAGGCCGATATTACCGTGATCAGCTGCGACAACCTGGCTGATAATGGCAAAAAGCTGGCCAAAGCCGTATTGCAGTTTGCCGAGAAAATCCAGCCGGAACTGGCACAGTGGATTGAACAGAATATCGCCTTTCCCTGCACCATGGTTGATAGTATTACGCCGGCTACTGATGAAGCATTGATTAGTCTGGCGGCCGATAAGCTGGGTGTTGAAGATGCCTGGCCTATTCAGCGCGAAGGCTTCACCCAGTGGGTTGTTGAGGACAAGTTCAGCGGGCCGCGCCCGGCCTGGGAGAAGGTTGGTGTTACCTTTACCGACGATGTCGCCGCCTTTGAAAATGCCAAACTGCGTATTTTAAATGGCACCCATTCAACGCTGGCTTACACCGGGATCCTGCTTGGTAAAGAAACCGTTTATGAAGCAATTAGTGATACTGCCCTGGAAGCGTTTATTCGCCGTCTACTGACTGATGAAATTATTCCGTCTATTAACGCTGAAGGCGTAATGGATTTACCGGCCTACGCGGAAGATATTCTAAATCGCTACAAGAACCGTCACATTCGCCATTTGCTGGCGCAAATTGCCTGGGATGGTTCGCAGAAGCTGCCATTCCGCGTGCTTAATACCGTGCGCGATAACTTAAAACTAGGTCAGCAGGCAAAGCTACTTTGCGTGCCGATTGCGGCATGGATTTTGTTTCTTGCTAAAAGGGCTAACGACCAGGAGGAATTGGTGGATCCGTTGGCAGAGACCCTAATTGGTTTAGCCAACCAGCACCAGGGTAATCTGCCTGCGCTGGGGGCCGCGGTGCTGAATCTGCCTCAGGTGTTCGCCGAACTGACGGCTAACAAATGGTTTAAAGACACCGTGCTGGAGTATGTTGAGGTGCTATCTTCCATTAACGGCAACAATGCGGCCGATGTATTGGGAGCACTGTAATGCCTGATTTTAAAAGCCTGATTGAGGGCACGCCATTACTGCCTATTCTGCAGCCACAAAGCGTAGAGCAGGCTGTTAACATTGCCGGTGCCGTGCATGCCAGTGGCTTGCGCAGTATTGAAGTTGTGCGTCGTACACCAGTCGCAGCGGCCGCCGTGACAGCCATTCGCGAAGCATTTCCGGAGCTGTTGGTGGGCATGGGCACTGTGTTAAATAAGGAGCATGTGCAGGAAGCGGTAGATGCCGGGAGTCAGTTTATTATTACCCCGACTCTCAGCGAAAAACTGCTGTTGGCGCTAAGTGATATTAATATTCCCTATCTGCCTGGCACTGCTTCTCCCTCAGACATTTTACTGGCCGTCGAGGCCGGCTTGTCGGAAGTAAAATTCTTTCCGGCCAGTTTAAGCGGCGGCGCCGCAATGCTGAATAATTTCAGCGCCATTTTTCCGGAAGTATCACTCTGCCCAACCGGTGGTATTTCCAATTCTAATTTGCATGAGTACAGCAGCTTGCCCAATGTGTTCGCCGTGGGCGGTTCCTGGATGATTCCAAAGAGCTGTGTAGCAAGCGGCGACTGGCAGGGCGTTACCGCTGCCTGTACGCTGGCGCAACAACAATTTACTAAGGATGCCGCGTGAAAAGAGTCGTCATTTTTGGAGAATGTATGGTTGAACTGGTGTCAACCAGTGCCACCGAACTAAAAAAGAGCTTTGCCGGTGACACCTACAACACCGCCGTGTACTTAAAACGCAATGCGCCGGGCTTGTCGGTAAGTTATCTGACTGCTATTGGCGAAGATTTTTTAAGTAATGAGCTGCTGTTTGCCATGGGTGATGAGCAAATAAATACCGACCATGTTTATCGCTGTAGTAAGCGTAACCTGGGCTTGTATATGGTGCGTACCGATAAGTACGGTGAGCGTACCTTTGCCTACTGGCGCGATGGTTCGGCCGCCACACAAACCCTCAATGTGATGACTCAGGCACCGGACAATATCGAGATGTTTTATTTCTCGGGCATTTCGGTGGCCATTTTAGATGTTGAACAGCGCGAGAAGCTGTTTGATTTGATCAATACCCTACGTAGCAACGGATGCCAAATTGTCTTTGATCCGAACTACCGCCCACGCCTCTGGCGTGACCAGCAGGAAGCTAAGGAGTGGATGGATAAAAGTTATCAGGTTGCTGATATTGCCTTTCCGGGCGGCGATGACCACCTGGCGCTTTATGGCCATACCAATGCCGATGATGTGCTCGCCCATCTTGCCCCATTTGGCATTGGCGAAGTGGTGATGAAAAACGGCGCAGTAGGCGTACATATTGTCAATCTCGAAGGCCAGTTTATCGTTCCGGTGCAAACGGTAACTAACGTTGTGGATACCACCGCCGCGGGCGATGCGTTTAACGGCGGCTACCTTGCAGCGCGGTTATCCGGTAAAAACGTAACTGAGTCAGCCAGCTTTGGTGCCATGGTGGCCGGTACGGTTATTCAGCATCCCGGCGCCATTATTCCGGCCGACACCTTAAGAAAGGCCGTAACACCCCTTTAAGGAACCGAGCAGCAGGGTAACGTTGCCCTGTTGGCTTACCGCTCATCCTTTCCATTTACCACTTATCCGTCGTTATTACCGTTAGTCATTTAATGCACCAGACTTGATTTGTTCAGGCATTCTGTGTCCCATAGTATAACCGTTAAGGAGACATTTCATGCTTAGATGGATTACAGGTTTGGTGGCCGGATTACTTCTGGCAAATACCAGCGCGGCCATGGATACCGCTGGTGACTGGCACGGCGAACTCAATATTCAGCCTGGCGTATCGCTGCCTTTGGTACTGCATATTGCGGGCAGTGAACCCGACTGGCAGGTTAGCCTGGATAGCCCTAATCAAGGGGCGTTTGGCATTCCGGGCAGTGCCGAAAGTATTACCGAGACTCAGATAAAGGTGAAGTTTGCTGCCATCGGCGCTGCTTATGAAGCAACATTAGAAAACGGCAAGCTGGCAGGGACATTCACTCAAAGCGGCAAGTCTTTTGCGCTGACCCTGGCTCGCCAGAGCGATGCAGGGAAGGAAAAAGCCAAACAGGCGGCGGCACGACCTCAGCACCCTGAAGCGCCTTTTCCCTATACTGTTGAAGAGGTCAGCTATCCACATATTTCCGGGGCTTTTGAGTTTGCTGCAACGCTTACATTGCCCAAAGGCAAAGGCCCTTTTCCGGCAGCCATACTGGTGTCGGGCTCGGGTCCTCAGGATCGTGATGAAACCCTGATGGGTCATAAGCCTTTTCTGGTGATTGCCGATCACCTGACTAAGGCCGGCGTTGCCGTATTACGGTTTGATGATCGCGGCACAGCTCAAAGCGGCGGTACCTTTGCCGGCTCAGTCATTGATGATTTCAGCACCGACGTGGAATCTGCTTTCAGGTATTTACACACCCGGGATGAAATAGCGTCACAGAAAATTGGATTGATAGGACACAGTGAGGGCGGTGTCACGGCGCCGATGTTTGCTGCCCGTCAGCCGCAGGTTGCATTTGTAGTGTTGCTGGCCGGATTAGGCGTGGATGGCACCACGTTATGGGCTGAACAACAGCGGGACATGGCAGAGGCGTATGGATTACCTAACGGCGAGGCTATCTATCAGGCGATGCGCGTTTTTGCTGAGCAGGTAATTGCGGGAGAAAGCCCACAGGCCATAGAGCAGGATTTACTGAGCAAAGGCTATGACAAGGCCACCGCTCAACAGTACGTTAAGGCTATTGCTAATGATTGGGGCCGGAGTTTCTTCACCTATCAGCCAAAACAAGTACTGCCAAAGCTGACTATGCCGGTTCTTGCGTTGAACGGCGAAAAGGATTTACAGGTGGCTCCTGTCAGTAATATCGGTGGTATGAAGGCCATTTTTGCAAGCACGGACAACGAGGATGTGACGCTGAAGATACTGCCTCAACTCAACCATCTTTTTCAGCAGGCAGACTCTGGCCTGCCGGACGAGTACGGCAGGATAAATCAGACCTTTGCGCCGCAGGCGCTGGCTATCATCAGTAAGTGGATTAACCAACGGGTGGGCGATTAGCGTGAAACAGTACTGGCTGCTCCAGGTTACCGGTTGGGGATTATTCTACACTATCGACTCACTGTTAAAAGTGGCGGCAGGAGTCGTTAGTTATCCGTTATTTATCGCCGTTTTTATCCTTTATACCTTTGCTATGGCGGCCTCACATTGTTTACGCATCTGGTATCGCCGCTGGCAGCGTTTACCCTTGTTGAAAGTGGTCGCTGGCGTTGTGACTGCGTCCCTGCTTGGCGCGGCCGGCGCAACGAGTCTGATGCTCGGCACCCTGGTGGTCATCAACAACCCGATTATCCAGCAGGCCAGTGGCGCACTGGATTTGTTGTTTATTAACAATCTGCTGGTGGTTTGGGCGGTTCTGCTTATCTGGAGCGGCCTTTATTTTTTTATTACCCGGCAACGCAAAGTAGATGAACTGGAGACGTCTCAGGAAGACCTGCAGCAAAACCTGCAACAGGCGCAGTTAAATGCTTTGTTGAGTCAATTGAATCCGCACTTTATGTTCAACTGCATTAATAATATTCGTGCACTGATTTTAGAAGATGCCGCAAAGGCCAGAGACATGCTGGCCAATCTGGCTGATATGCTAAGGTATAATCTGCAAAGTGATGCCGGGGAAACCTCGTCGCTGTCTGCCGAACTGGCCATTGTTGAGACTTACGTCAGCCTGATGAAGATGCAGTATGAATCGCGGCTGGACTATCAGGTAACGGTGGACGATAAAGTTAGCCAGGATTGCCTGGTGCCGCGATTAATGCTGCAATTGCTGGTGGAGAACGCCATTAAGCATGGTATCGCCAGGCAGGTGGAGGGTGGCGTGGTTACCGTGTCTATCAGTCTTGCCGGGCATTGCCTGCTGATTGAAGTGGCCAATCCTGGTTCACTGAAGGCAGGAGAAGGTGGCATCGGTGTTGATAATATTCGCCAGCGGCTTGCAATACTTTATGCAGAGCAGCAGGTGTTTACGCTGAGCCAACATCAAGACAAGGTAGTGGCAAGGGTACAAATACCGTATAAGGACAAACCATGCGGGTAGTCATAGTGGAAGACAGCCGACTGGCGAGACTGGAGTTGTGTGAGCAATTGTCGCAACTGCCCGATGTCACCCTGGTGGGGCAGGCCGATACAGTTGAGAGTGCCAGAGCGCTAATTAACGACCTGCAGCCCGACCTCATTCTGCTTGATATCGATTTACCCGGAGGCACCGGCTTTGATTTACTTGAGCAACTTGAGGTATTGCCGAAAGTGGTGTTTACCACCGCCTTTGACGAATATGCCGTGCGTTCGTTTGAGGTAGATGCGCTGGATTATTTACTTAAACCCATCACGTTACCGCGTTTAGCCAAAGCCCTGGCAAAAGCCGAGGCGCAACTTGCGGCGCAAGAGGTTGTTACCTCCGAGTCCAGACTGCACGGCGATAGTCAGTTGTTTTTAAAAGAAGACGAACAATGCTGGCTGATCAGGCTCAAACAGGTGCAGCTATTTGAATCGGTTGGCAATTACACCAGGGTCTATTTTGACCAGCATAAACCCATGTTGAATAAAGCCATTTCACATATCGAGGCGCGCTTGCCCGAAGCCGAATTTTTTCGCATCAATCGTTCAGAAATTATCAATCTGGCCTTTATTGAAGACATCGAAGTGCCCCTGAGCGGCCAATGGCAGGTACGCATGCAAAACGGGCGTATACTGGTGCCCTCGCGCCGCCAGGCCCAGGCATTCAGGCAACGGTTATCACTGTAACCCCACTTAAACAATGTTATCCTGAGTGCATTGCTTTGCAGGAATAATAAAAATGAAACCAATAGTATATGTATCCGGTACCTTTGATTTATTTCACAGTAACCACCTTAAAATGATTGAATACGGTGCAGGGTTCGGTGGTACGTTAATTGTAGGCGTGAGCACTGATGAACTTGTTTGTACTTATAAAAATCCTCCTGCTGTGCCTTATGAAGAGCGGGCGGCGATCATTTCTGCTCTAAAATATCCCAATATGGTTATCCCCCAGCGCTCTCTGGATCACACAGACCGGGTGAAAGATCTTAATATCGATGTTTTTGTGGTGGGTGATGACTGGCGTGGAAAGTATGACTATTTGCGCGATTTAGGTGTAGAAGTTTACTACTTCCCCTATGGTGAGGGGGTTAGTACTACGCGGTTAAAGCAACAAATTACCGAGCAATACAATAAGCTCAAAAGTACCGCCGATAAACATGAAAATCCGGAGATTAAAAGATCATGAAGCGAATTTTAATTACCGGCGGCAGCGGTGACTGGGCGCAGAGTTTTAAGCAGCAATACGGTGAGCAATTCCATATTGATACACCAGGGCGCAGTGAGCTCGACGTTACCAGCGAAGACTCTGTTAAAGGGTACTTTGCCAGACTTTCAGCCCCCTATGATATTGTGATCAACAATGCCGGTTCTATTCATCCTAAGCGTATTCTGGAGTCTGACAGCACGCTGTGGGTCAATGATATTCAGGTGAATCTGGTGGGGACTTATTACGTTTGTAAGTATGCGCTTACTGCTTCTGAATCTACCCAGTTAATTCAAGTCTCATCAACGGCCGGGTTTAATGCTTACAAAGACTGGTCGTCTTACTGCGCGTCGAAAGCCGGGGTGATCACCCTATCGAAAAGCCTTGCTGCCGATGGCTACAACTCCATTTGTTTGTGCCCCGGTGCCATTGACACTAAATTCCGTGATTACTTTGATTTGCCTAACAACAATATGATGACCTGTGAGCAACTCAGCGACTATGTGATGCAGGTAATTAACGGTGATTTTACGCCAGGGGATGTGTTGTTTATTCGCGCCAACGAGTTTGAGTTGAATCCGTAAATAACAGGCCCGCGTTGCAAAACCACCGGCCTACTATACTTTAGAAAATTAACTTACAGCGAGTCGCGGTAAACGTATTTCGCTAACGGGTGGTTGCGGGCACGCAAATCGCGAATAAAAAACTGGGCTACCTTGGATGCGCCCACCACATTTAAATGAGTATTATCGGTCTTGCCATCCGGATAGCGGGTGTATAAATCCGGCGGTACCTGAATAAAATACTGGCGGCTTTCTGGTTCACCGATGGATTTTAAGAACCCGCAGGTTTGTTCGTTCAGGTCAAAAAACTCAACCCCTTCTGATTTAGCCACTTGTCTGGCAGCGTTGGCGTAATCGATGAGTTTACGTTGCAGGTTACCTTCATCATCAAAATGGCGTCGGCAAATCGAGCTGGCGATCATCGGAATGGCTTTGTGCTCACGCACTTCTTTAATGTACTGACGTAAAAACGCCGGATAGTCTTTATCTACTGAAGCATAGCGGGCCGGGTCGTGTTTTTT
>JAYZXK010000235.1:0-5306 GCA_036141415.1 Pseudomonadota bacterium | reverse complement strand
GCCTTCCCATTCGTCAGAGGGATCATGGGTTTTAATGTAAATCGCACCAGCCATACTGTTACGGCCATTGCTGGTCGACTGCGGACCCCGGTACACTTCAACCTGTTGTATGTCCCACAGGCCGGTGTCACCCGATAAATCAGCGACAAAGGGAATAGCAACGCCATCTACTATAGTGGTTACGCGCGCTTTAGCGCCGCCTGAAATCGAATTAAAACCACCGGCCGAACCGTTACCAGACACGCCACGAATATCGGGAACTAAACCCGAAATGGCGACAATGTTGGGTATTTCAGATACCGCGTCGTGAATCGACTTGTATCGCATGGTATTGATTTCTTCTTCGGCAATCAGGGCAATTGAAGAGGTGGTTTCTTTTAAGCTACGCTCGGTTTTTTCACCGACCACCACTACTTTCTCGATGTCCTCGATGCCATCGGGAACTTGCGGTACCTCTTGCGCATAAACGGTGGTTACAGAAGTCATCGCCATAGAGATCGCCAGGGCAACTTTATTCACATTCTTACTCATGATGAGGTTCTCTTTATCCAGTTAAGTGTATTGAACTTCCATTGAACAGATTATTATTGTTATTCAGTACCACACGCCGTCGTTCAGCATGGTGGCTTTGCGCCGGAGTAAGTGCTGTATCACCAGTGCAAAGACCAGTGAAAGTAAGCCACAGACTAAGGCAACAGTGATATCGACAGAGGGGGTGATGCTTGCACTTAATCCGGCCAGCGACGCCGCAGCAATTACTAGAAGTAGCAGCACGAGTAACAGAAGTTGCTGTAACGCGGTGGTGACCGGCCGTTGGAACAGGGCTGCACCCACACAGAGCAAAAAGCCAATGTAATAGCTGGCGGATTGCCAATGTGCAATGTCTAGTTGGGAGTGAGGTAGCCATTTTACTGCTAACAGCGCTAAAGCCAGACCAACCAGGGTGCCTAATGATACGCCGGTAGTAAGCCTTGCCAGTATAGTTACCGAACGGCGCTGCTCAATTGGGCCTTGTTTCGCATTGATTTTTTTGCGCCGGGATTCGATCCAAATCACGTTGCCGGAGAAAAATAACAGCGCGCCCGACAAACCCAGGAAAAAGTAAACCCAATGAATAAAGGTGCCACCGAAGCCACCGAAATGTAAGGTGAAAAAGCCATTGACGATTTTCCCGGCGCTGCCAGACACACTGGGCAGCATGGCAGTATAGCCTGATGAAGCAGTGTAAGGGTCACTGACCCAAAACGCATAGTCCGGCCCGCGTACCCATTCACCTTCCATCACGCCCCCTACAAGTACGGTAGAGCGCGGTGTGCCTAATCGTGCAAAACGCAATTCAGCAATATCAAATTTAGGCTCCATTTTATGTATTGCTTGTTGTAGCTCGTCTACTCCAACTAAATTGTTGATGTTACGCTCTATGTTCGTTGGCGGTGCGCGATTAAACATGGGTTGCTCTTTGTACACCAATTGCTGCATAGCCCCATAAAGCACGTCATGGTAAGCAAAAACGATAGTGGTGACCGCAATCACAATATGAAAAGGCAGGGCGCTGATCCCCAATATATTGTGAAAATCGACCCAAAATCGGCGGTTGTCTTTGGATTTTCTTAATGCAAACAGGTCTTTAAACCAGGTGGGTAAGAAAATAATCAGGCCTGAAACAATTGCAACAAAGTACAAAATACACACGAAACCCATCACCAATATGCCATAGGCGTCGTGATCGTCGCCGCCCGGAATACCAGCGGTACGATGTAAATGGTCGATAAAGTCGCCAATAGCAGAAATCGACACCTGTTGACTAATGAGTGTGTTATTGGCATCTAAGCTGGCTTGCCAAACCGTGGTAGCATGGGTTGCTTCATCTTCAATAACCCATTGTACCGGAGCGTGATTGGGCATCGCGTTGGGTAAATATACCGTCATGGCCTGGCTCGCTTCGGGATGCGCCGTTAGCACCTTTTTTATTAAGGTATCGTATTGCTCATACTTGATTGCCGGCAGGGTAGCTTCTGGCTGCAGAGCCCACTGGTTAAGCGGGCCTTTAAACATGGTAAAAGCGCCCGCAACAAAGCAGATATATAGCAACAGGCCGGATAAAATGCCCGTCCAGATGTGTACTTGCTGGTAATCTTTAAATGACTCTAAACGCATTAGTTATAATCCACTATTGAGATGAGCAAGGATGAAATAAGTGGCGATATTCAATAACCCCAACACCGCAAACAGGCGTAAAGGCGCTTTTGATAAATAAATCAGGCTAAGAGGGAGGAGCCAAAGCGGCACAATGAACCACATAACCAATTGAGAGCGAACATCCAGCACAACACTATTACTGAGCAAAACACCTATGATGCCCATAAACATCACGGCTAACGGGAAACTCAGAATCACCGCCCCGGTTGTTTTTAACACCCATTGTGACCGATGAGTTTTATAGAGTTCGTCACGCGTAAGAGTTGGTTTTACTTTTTTGGTATTGGTTGTGGGCGTTGTCAGACGAGTGAACAACGGGAAGATACTCATCAACAACATGGCCAAAGTAACAACAGTAAACACCGATGATATGGTCGAGAATTGTTGACTTAGAATAATGCCGGCGCCTACGCACAGAACTAGCGCAATGCTGGTTCCGAATGTAAAGCTAAGCGGTTTTCTTTGAGTCCATTGCTGATTTGGACAACTCAGATAGAAGAAAACTGTAGCGAGTGCTACCAACACTGCTGACAAGAAAATGACCATCCGCTTTCCTATTGGTAAATAACCATACTCTTTGTAAGGCTAAAAGAAGTGGATTTACTATACAATAATAATAATGGTATTGTAAGTGATAATAGTTATTATTTGTGTTTGTGGGGGCTTATGAACAGATGCCTAACACATATGAGCCCAATAATTCCATGGCTTCGCCGTGGGAGGCCTCGCTTTCAGCGATGTGCAGATTATTGAAGCGTTGAAGTGCTGAGGATTGCCTTTAAAGGTCTAATTTCGTACCACTATCTGACGCCCTAAGCTCGCTTAAACTTCCATCGACTGACAATTGTAAAGCAGCCAACAGAGCTTGTTTGCTTTAAGGGCCAGGAGGGGCATCATGCACTACTCTGTTACGGCCTTCGTGTTTGGCCTGGTAGAGCAACTTGTCGGCGGTGGTGAGCATGGCCTGAATATTATGATCACTTCGGGTGGTAAGCCCAATGCTGACTGTCACGTTTAAGGTTAGCTCGCCAAACTGAATCGGATGCTCACTGATGTTATGGCGAATCTTTTCAAGTCGGGTTACCGCCTGGTGAGCAATGGTGTCTGGCAAATACAGGCAAAACTCCTCACCGCCAAAGCGCGCAATGATCACATCTGCACACAGCACCGCGAGGCGGTTGGCTACCACTTTGAGCACTTCATCGCCAGCGTCATGGCCATGGGTGTCGTTAATCGCTTTAAAAAAATCCAAATCGAGCAAAGCCAGCGCCTGATTGGCTGGCTGATTGCGCTGCATTTTATTGACGGTATAGAAAAAGTGGCGGCGGTTAGGTAATCCTGTGAGGTAGTCGGTATTCGCCGTGCGCCTGATGGTTTCTACATTTTCCAGCAGTTCAATGTTCTGGTTAACCCGGCAAAGAAACTCTTCCAGGTGATAAGGTTTCCGTACGAAGTCATTGGCACCACTTTTAATAAAGCGTGCGGAGAGCAGATTGTTGCGATCGTTAGCAACACCAATTATCGCCAGATCTTCCTTACTATATTGTTTGCGTAGCCAGGCAACAAACTGGGTAGGCGGCTTATCCTGAATAGCACTGTCAACAAACACCAGTTTTATGTGACTGTGTTCATCAAGGAGGGTCTCTGCCTGAGCAGCGGTGGCGCACTCATAGGTAATGAAGTTATGCCGGCGCAACAGGGCTGCCATGGCGGAGCGCTCATTGCGCTTGGGATTAATCACCAGTACCCCGGTAGTTTTGTTTTTCTCAAGCCGGCCAATCAGGCGCATGAGGTAGTCAAAAATCTGCGCGTTTTCTTTAGGAATATAATCCACCACGTCCCGGGCCAGTACTGCTTTACGAATGTCTTCGTCGAGCCTGGCAGTAGTTACAATGGTTGGCAGGTAACTTTTGACGGCGAAGTCTATGGCTTCGCCATTGGGAGCGTCTGGCAGATCATAGTCGACAATGGCGCACAGGTAATCTTCCGGATCGCTGTGTATAAAGATATGTTTGGCAGCAGTCAGTGAAGTGGCGAGTACCGGCTTTAATTGCGCCATTTCAACCAGCTTGGTCAGCAGGCTGATAGTACTCGCACTGTCTTCAATTATCAGCACTTTCTGCTGCATTAATGTGTCCTATATCACCTCTAGTTTGGCGAAACTCAGTACCAGCCACTTGCTGCCGAATTCATCAAAATTCACCTGCACCCGGGCATGGTCGCCACTACCTTCATAGTTTAGCACTACACCTTCACCAAACTTTCGATGGCTTACCCGCTGGCCCAGTGAAAAACCGCTTTGCTCCATCCGCTCATGGGACGCTGCATTGCTGAAACGACTTGTGACCGGTCTTGATACTGTAGACGTCAGGCGGATTTCTTCCACACATTCGCTGGGAATTTCCCGTAAAAACCGTGAGGCTGTGTGATATTTTTCCTGCCCGTATACCCGGCGCATCTCGGCGTAGGTCATATACAGCTTTTTCATTGCCCGGGTCATGCCTACGTAACAAAGGCGGCGTTCTTCTTCCATCCGGCCGGGTTCGTCGTTGGTCATCTGGCTGGGGAACATGCCTTCTTCCACCCCGGCTATAAAGACCAACGGGAATTCCAGCCCCTTGGCGGTGTGAATTGTCATTAGCTGCACCGCATCCTGATCGCCGCTGGCCTGGGTTTCACCGGCTTCCAATGAAGCGTGGGCAAGGAAAGCCTGCAGCGGGGTCATTTCATCGGCTTCTTCGGGGATCACAAACTGCTTACAGGCGGTAACCAGTTCTTCTAAGTTCTCCAGCCGCGCCTGGGCTTTTTCGCCCTTCTCAGCCTGATACATGGCGTACAGGCCTGAATGGTTAATCGCTTTGTTGGCTTGTTCTTCCAGCGGCTGGCCTGCAAACTCGTCGGCCAGTTTATTGATAAGCTCAATAAAGGCATTCAGCGCATTGGCGGCGCGGCCTTTCAGGCTGCCATCCTGCAATAGCTGTAAGCTGGCCTGCCACATTGAGCAATCCTGCAAACGGGTTTGTTCGCGAATGGTGGCCAGCGTGCGCTCACCCAAACCGCGACTGGGCGTATTGACTACCCGCTCAAACGCGGCGTCATCGTGGGCG
>JAYZXK010000234.1:0-4427 GCA_036141415.1 Pseudomonadota bacterium | reverse complement strand
CGGGGACTCAGGAAGAAATTGGCGAAGTGAATACTGAAGTGCAAATGCACGCCGCACCAGAACTGCTGATCGACGGCAGTGAACAAGCGAGTATTAGCCTGACAGAATTACAGGCCTCAGTACTGCCAATCTCGGTTACCGATGCCAACGGCGACAATGTGAGCCTGAGTGTAGAGCAATTAAGCGGCCCCGCAGCTACGATTAACGTGGCGGGTGAAGTGGTAACGGTAACCCCCGCTTCAGTCGATGCTGGCACAGCGTTGCGCTTAAGGGTAACGGCCACCGATGAGTACGGCTTTACCGACACCGCTACGGTGGACGTTACGGTAACACCTAATCAGCCTCCGGTACTGACCGTTTCGGCGCCATCCAGCGTGCAGGAAGGCGCAACCATCACCATCAGAGCCAGCGCTACCGATCCTGAAGATGATGAGATTGTGTTTACTATCAATGGTGTTCAGGGCTCTACCTTCAGCTCTACCGCGCCGGATACCGACGATAGCACCTCTGTAAGCTTTACGGTTACCGCTACGGATGGTCAGAATACCGTTACCGAAACAGTAACAGTTACCGTGACTAATCGCCCGAGTGGCGGTGGCGGCAGCCTGTCACTGGTATGGCTGGGTGGATTAATGATTGCGTTAATCAGCCGCCGCAGAAAACGGGTACACTAACCATTCAATTCAAAAGTAAAAGGGAGCTGTTAACAGCTCCCTTTTTTGATTAATTACCAGCAAACCGGCTAAGCATAATTTTGGTGAACAGCCTTTTTAATCAAATAAAACTGACACCAGACCATTACCGGCATGACTACAAAGCTGTATATCAGCCACACATAGGCCGCTGACTGTTGTTCGGCAAAAAATACCGCAATCAACGCATAGGACAGCCAGTACACCAGTTGTATTTTAAGGCACACCGGCAAGCTCAGAACCACAATAGTATCGAGTACACCGGCTTTCTTATAACCACAGCACGCCTTATAAACGCTCATAGCTCCCACATGAAACACCGCCAGTGTTGCAACATAGGAAGCAAAGGTCACAATGTTCAGGTAATAGGAATAGCCCAAAAAATACATCGGCAACACCGTGGAGGCTATCTGAAGATAAAAACAGGCGATATAGTACTGAGCCTTTTGTTGCTGACTCAGTGCTTCACTGGCTAAGTCTGCGGCCAGTTGGTTAGTGTTCCAGATATTCATTGTTAGTTAATTCCGTTTATCGCCGATTAATGTTGGTTACACAGCGGCTACAGCTCACTCGTGAACAATAGTAGAGAACCCACCGTAGATAAGGCGTTTGCCATCAAATGGCATGGGGTTATCGGGGTCGGGTTGCATTCTGGGATCATCCATAAGTGCCTTCCAGCCTTCATTCCGGGCTTCTTTGGACGGCCACACCGCCCACGAAAACACCACCACTTCTCCCTCTTTACATTGCACTGCCTTGTAAAACGAGGTGACTTCGCCCTCGGGAACATCATCTCCCCAATTCTCATAAATCTCGATGACCCCATGTTCCTTAAAAACGCTCGCGGCGATTTTAGCTTGCTCGATATATTTGTCTTTGTTCTGTGCTAACACCGGGATCACATAGCCATCAACATAAGTCATGGTGGTTTCCTTTTTGCTATTGATTTCACAAAAAAGTCCCGAAAGGGACCGTTTAAACAGCCGTTAGATTCAGGCTATCACAGGTGTAAGGAAAAACTGTAGTTAATCTTTAAAGGTCGAAACACCCCAGTAACTGTTTGATTTTTGCAGTTGCGCTAGCCCATAGCGACGAAGATGTTTTCTTATGTGAAGGATCAGATAGCCGTGTGAAAACAGGATGACTTTATCGTGTTGCTGTGCTAAAGCAACCAGCTCTCTTGCGGCCAGCTGTGCGCGTTTTCTGGCCTGAGCATAAGACTCAAAACGCCCCTTTTTACCCAGCGTCCATAACGCTCGGTTAAGATACACCCAGCTCCATGCCCGGATGGTAAAAGGCAGTTTATAGCGAGGTATGTCCATCTCACGAAATAGCCTGGACTGATAATGAGGCGGACTACCGGTAAATATTGAGCAACTATGCACGGCTCGAGGCAGATCGCTCGAAACAAGATAATGCTCGTTGTATTTCGCCTGACTAAACTTACAGGGCAGACTCTGCTCTGAAACCAAGGAATGATTATAGTTTTTCACCCAGTTGGCAAATCCCGCAGCATTCAGCAGCGTATTACCGGCTTTTTGCGGTCGCCCATGGCGCACTAAAATAATTTCCATTAGTTGCTGACAGTCCCTTATCAGTGAATGACTACCTAACCACATGAAGTGATAAACACCGTGGTTTAGTGTTTGTTGTCCAGGCGACGCTCTGGGTTTTGCTGCTGCACTATTTTAGAGACTTTTGCTTTTTCCCATTTGGCACCAAAGGGCTCAAAAACATAAATCGCCAGGCCCGCAACTAGCGTAGCAAACGATAAGAAGACCACAATCAATGGACCGGTATTCTCGCCACCGTTATAGTTTGGCAACATAAACAATACAAAAACTGTGACTAAAAAAGCCGTGAAAGCATAAAAATACTTGATCGCTTTTACCTTTGCCTTTGCTTGTTCACGCATTTCTTTACCTTGTTCAGAGCGCAAACTTTCTACATTCTTTGGCTGATTATCCCGCTCAATCACGGACTTGAGCTCATCCACAGAGATTTCAAATACGGATGCCAGCGATTTGAGCGTTTCCAAACCAGCGCCCCCGCCTTTTTCAATCCGTTGGATTGTGCGAACGTTTAAATGGCTTAATTGCGCCAGTTGATCCTGCGACCAGTGCCGGGTGAGTCTTAATGATTTCACAGATATTCTCTTTATTGTTGTGAATGCCGTAACACTATACACCACCGGGGCTTAGTGGGTAACGACAACCAGCCGACAGTTACCCGACAGCGACTAAATATCGCTCGGTTACAATAACTTTATGACTTACCGACACTGGGATTTTTGCCACGTAACACCGTTAAAAACAAACCACCCCGAACCCGGTTTAACAGGGCAAAAAACGGGTATCCTAATGCTGCGAATAATATAAAAAGAAGAGGCATAGCTAGCAAGGCGACGAAAAACGCACCAGGTGCTGGCGCTTCAATGCCTAACAATAGGAACAGTGCATAAAAGCAGCAAAAAAATAGATCGAGAGATATCGCAAACACCACGAATATCTTCACGATAGAGGGAAAGCTTAATTGCACCCGGTTGTGTTGTTTCAACTGATGGCCACTCACAACGCCTGTTTTCACTCCTTGTTTAACCACAGCTATACCGTCGGTTTTGTTTTATTTAACGCGCTAAATATCTTATCGATGATCAGGTAAACAATCACTAAAACCATCAGCTTAGTGGAATAGTGAAACAAGTCGGTTAATGAGGATATTGTAAATATAGAAATATCAAAAAAAGCGGATCCCATTAATCCGGCGAGCTTTTCTATCATCACCATGACTATCAGGAAAGTAAACAATACCTTCATGCAGAATAATCCTTTTCATCCCGTTTAAGCCGTAAAGCTAATCACGACTGTATCCTTTTTTAAACTGCCCCAGGGGACTGATTGTCAATTACCGCTTGATTAGCTAAGCGAAACTGAATCAAACCAACTCAAATACAATAATAATGTTACCGCCAGAATAAACGACGATAGCAAAGAAACCCCAATGGGTATAACGATTAGCTGCCAGAGTTTGAGAACAAGGAATTTTCTTAACACAAAGCTGAATAACACTATCGACAGGATCGTGCCGGCGGGCTCTACCAGGCCCGAATAGTAAATCAGCAAGCTCGAAATAACCTGTACTGTCAGAAAAGCGCAGGTAAGCATCAGGCTCCGTTTATTTAGCTGCTCAGTGACCTTCAGTAATCTAAGAGTAATCCGAAACCCCGTAAAATTGCCGGCAAAGCTGGCGACTATAAATAATAATGGAAACAAGCAATTGTCCTGTTGTTGCTATGGAAAAACCGGTGCTAAACCAATGAGAGCTGATGATTCAGGATCTGAACAGTAATCAGACATCCACTTTATATTGTAAATCCGCCGCTTCGTCACCGGTCATACCACGAAATCCCCATTGATATTTTTCCTGCTCCTTGATAGTGATTTCAATATCGACGGGCGCAATACCCACAGTAGAGGAAATGGTTTTAAATAACGCTTTGATCAACGCCTTTTGTGTCTCTGGCGTTCTGCCCTTCATCATATTTTTTCGATGACGGTATATGCCTCTGTTCTGCCACCCGGATAGAAAAAATCACTTTCATCAAGTGGCACAATGCGATGTGCCCGTTTTTCTTCAGGCATACCTAAAACCGATTGCATGCAGGCGTGGATAGCCTCAGACAATTCGCGCTTTATCGGGTTGAGATGTTTGTTAATTCCCTAAATAACTACCATT
>JAYZXK010000233.1:0-6417 GCA_036141415.1 Pseudomonadota bacterium | reverse complement strand
GTAGTACTTTTGATTCGCTTTGCCGAAAAAACCGAAACCTGAACCGTCAATTGGATGAAAATTGATAACGAGTGGCTATCTGAGTAAGGGTGGTTATTAACTCATCGAGTTCACTTGCCTTAGCGCGGGTAAGTTCACTTTGTTGCAACAATTCTCCGGACTGTTGGCTAACCCCTTTAACCTGACTCTGAATGTTTTGCGTGGCAACCACCACTTGCCCGGTTGAGGCTGCCAGTTGTTGATTATCGTCACTTAACGCTAATACACTTTGCTGGCTTTGTTTGAGGGCGTTTTCGGTATGGTTAGCTTGCTCAAATGCCTCTGCGGTCAGCGTTAGGTTGGCTTCCATTCCTTGCACGGTTGTTGATATGGAGTCTACTATTTGTGCCAGTATGGTGTTGATCTGATGTGTCGATTGCTGAGTGCGCGAAGCAAGTGTACGAACTTCGTCTGCAACCACGGCAAAACCTCTGCCATGTTGACCCGCGCGGGCGGCTTCAATAGCCGCATTGAGCGCAAGGAGGTTGGTTTGCTCGGCAATCTCTGCAATCACCTTTACTACCGAACCCACCTGATCCCCGGCGTTTTGTAGCGACGAAAGCTGCTGGGCAGACTCATTGATTTCATGCTGTAGCGTGGCTATTTGCGCTGCACTGACAGCCACCTCTTGCTTGCCCTGGCTCACCAGATCCGCGGTAGATGCCGCTGATTCGGACACGCTTTTTGAATCTTCAGAGGCGCTGGCGATTTGCAGTCCTACCTTTGCGAGTGCATTGTCCAGTTGAACCGCCAGGCCGGATAAATGATGGGCTTGCTTATCAGAAGAGGCGGCTGATTCAATAAAGGTTATGCTCGCACTGCGTAGCTGGCTGGTCATAGCGTTTAAGGCGGTATAATCCTCGGTTAAGGCTTTTATCAAGCTTTTCAGGGCATTAATTACCTGTCCTAGTTCATCATTACTGGCTTTGGGCAACGCCACCTCCAGGTTTTTATCGTGACTCAGGCTGGTGAGCGCTGCTGTAATGCTAAGTAACGGGATGACCAGCTTTAGGTAAAGGTAACGATAAGAGAGCAAGGCCACCATCACAACCAGTATCACTGAGGCGTAATTAATCCAGCGCATCAGGCCCAGGGTGACACTTACCTCTTCTGTGGCCTGAAACACCTGCTGAGCTGACTGTCGGCTTATTAGACTGAGCATTTCCCGGCTGGTGTTCTTGGCGTTTTCAATCAGCGTCAGAGCGTGCCTTGCCGCATCCCAGTCAGTATCCGCTGCGCTCAGGATAGCCTCCAGGCCGTCCATGGCAATGTATAGCTCATTTAGTGAGGTTTTAAGAGCCTCAGTGTTAAACCGGTGACGCTCACCTAACTGAGAGAGTTTATCGTTTAGCTGCGACCTCAACTGCTCAGAGCGTTTAGTATAAGTATCACTTTCGATAGTGTAACCGTACAGGGCGAAACTCAGGTTATGCAGTTGGGCCAGTTCATCCTGTATTTGTTGCAATAACGTGAACGCGGGCAGAGTATGCGTTGTAAAGTGACGGTTTTGCTGATTGATTTGATTGAGACTTAACTGAAACACTATGCCAGTCAGCACCATGGCTATAATAAGCACCAGGTAGCCTACCATCACTTTGCGGCCAATCGATTTTAACATGTCAGTTCTCTTTATATCCGATATACCGCAACAGACCCGATAAAGAGAGAGTTTATTTCATCTGACTTTTAATACTGGGTTACACAAATCTTGTCAGAATTTTTTACATTTTATAAACAATTTTGAAATTAAATATTCCAGGTTCATGAAAAATAGCAATAAAATAATTTTGGCACGGCTTTAGCTTCGATGTTTGCAATTGGTTTAGTAGTACAAGGAATAATCAGATGTTTAAATCCCTTCTTAAGGTTTCAGCTTTTGTCAGTTTGATGTTTGCCAGCCAGGCTAATGCCACCATTATTGGCTTTGAAGATATCCCTGAAACCTTTAACGCCCAGTATCTCCCTTCATACACTGAAAGCGACTTTATTTTAGATGTAAGTTGTTATTACTGTATGAACGTATTTAGTACCAGTGAAGTACTTAATCATTCTGGTTACGGAACGCAGCCAGCAGCAGCGGCAGGCTGGGGAGCGACTGGTCGATTCCTTGAAACCTGGAATACCTACTCTGTTTTCACATTGTCGCAAGTTAATGGTGAAGCTTTTGATTTTACGGCTATGAATATTGGGTGGTTCAATGATTCAACCACTAACGCCAGTTGGAATGTTAGAGTTTTTGACGAAAATGGCGCGCAGGTTGGAAGTTCTGATAATTACACTGGAACTGGTTTATTTAGTTTTAATTACGAAAGCATTTACTCTGTTGAATTGCAAAGTAACGTCGTTGGTGCCAGCTCATTTGATAATCTGAACGTTAGTGTTGTAGAGGCTTCAGCCCCTGCGACGTTAGGTTTGCTTAGCTTAAGCCTGGTCGGTCTCGGTGTTGCCGGTCGTCGCAAGAAGTAACACATTGTTCTTCTTCCAGCATTAAAAAAGCACCTTCGGGTGCTTTTTTAATGCTGATGCCTCCATCCTCTTCAATCAAACATCGCCTGAATATCGCAACTGGGCTTTTTACCCAGATGATCGGCGTTTTTTGTCAGCCACTTTTCAGTGGTTTCTTCACCGGCGTCACGTAAACACTCGAGAAATTTTTTGCGATTGTCGTATTTGCTGGCGCTATCCAGAGAGGAGAGCAGTTCACCGTTGGTGAGTAGATGAGTTCGCAATTGCTTTATCTGTCGCTCAACCTTGCCCAATAAAAAGCGCTTACCACTTACCAGACGTTTCACACTGGCAATGGCGTGCATTTCACGCATAAAGTTGCTGTGAAAACCAATTTCGGTAATACGATCACTGATATCATCAGAGCTTTTGGGGACTTCCTCGCGTTCCAGGGGCTGTAACAGCACAATCAGCACATCCTTACCTGCACATTCGTTCATCAGCGGGAATATCGCCGGGTTACCGGCATATCCGCCATCCCAATAATGTTTGCCGTCAATCTCAATAGCTTTATACACGTTAGGTAAACAAGCTGAAGCCAGCAGATGGTCGGTAGTGAGCTCTGGTGTGTTAAACAGGGCCAGCTTGCCCGTGCTGACTTCCGTGGCGGCAATGTACAAGGGCAGGGGGTTAGCGTGCTGTAAGGCTTTAAAGTCAACCTGCTGATCGACAATGTCACGTAACGGATTGATATCCAGCAAATTGATATCGTACGGGGAAAGAAACTGAAACGCACTCAGCCACCACTTGGTAACAGAATTCTTGAGTTCACCAGGGAGTTCAAAGCCAACATTTTGCTCAGCGACGGTATACCAGAAGTCAGAAAGTTGTTGCTTAGCGCCTTCGCGACCTTCTTTTCGCCAGCCTTCGGCGAACATCACGGCATTCATTGCACCGGCACTGGCACCGCTAATACCGGTAATAGTGAGCCAGGATTCTTCGAGCAGGCGGTTAAGTACGCCCCAGGTAAAAGCACCGTGAGCGCCACCGCCCTGCAGTGCTAAAGATAATTTTACGGAGTTCATAAGTAGCATCCCTGAAAAGTGCTGCGGTGCAGCATGGAAAGCTATTATTACGCAAAATTAGCCTGAAAAGTTTAAAAAATAAACAATGTAATACCGCCAGCGTGGAACCGGCGGTATTTATATACGAACTTTGAAATGGTGGGACCGACTGCGGCTTACTGACCGCCGGTAGAACCTGAAGGTGAGGCGGGTACGCTTGCCGAAGGTGAGCTCACTACTTTGGTGGCTAGTTCACGAATTTCAGATTCCAGCGAAGCTATTCGGCTCGACAGGGCATTGTTGCGCTGCTCCAGTAAAGCCAGTTTATCGCTCAGGCTTTTAATTTCTTGCTGGCGAGAGCTGCTGTTAGCATTAACCTGTTCCATCTGCACATTAATGGCGAGCATTTCATCGGAAACGGTTTCCAGGCTGCTGTTAAGGGTTGCCAGCTGGGTTTTTTGACTATCGAGATTACGGGCAACCTGAGTCACTGACTCCTGCAAATCCTTTTTGTCGCCAGCTACTTTATCGGTTAGATCGGCTATTTCTTTTTGATTACGGCGCCAGGCGGAAGCCCAGAGCTTGTCCATTTGTTCCCATAGCTCAGCGGTTTTGTTAGTCAGCTCGGTCACTTTTACCTGCAAAGCGACAGTTGACTCGCCAATCTCTTCACCGGTGGCAGACAGCTTATTTTCCAATTGCTGAATACGTTGTTCTGCGCTTTCCAGCGTTGCATTTTGCTTTTGTGTAACCGTAAATAAGTAACCTGCTGCCCCACAACCCACAATGGCAACTAACAGGGCTACGACGCCCCAGCCTGAGCCGCCCTTGGCTTTTTCGGGTTCGCCGGAAGCCGGCGTTTGTGAAGTATTCACCGAGCGGTGAACCGGTGCCGTTTTGGTTTGATATCCGCGACGGTCTTCTTCGTCGAGTCTGATTGTGGGAAAGTCATCGTTGCGCGAGTTATTAGCCATATTCCCTCTTAATGACAACTGTGGCGATATAATTATTCATGAAAACGGGCGCTCGGCCCTTATCCCCTGATGTTATCGCTAATTTCTGTGCAATACCAATGTTAGCCGGTACTTTTTGGCAGATTACCAGTCGATTGGCGAATAGTTGGGTGTTTTATCCCCAATTTCACCCATCTGATGCATTCGGATAAGGTCTGACTGCAATGCCATTCGGTATTGCTTTACGTCACGCCACCTGGCATTAAGGCCTGGCGCCGGCTGGCCATTGTCTTCTTTGGCCAGTAACGCTCCAAGCCGCTGATAATGTTCATACAAGTGCTTGGCCTGCTGTGATTCAAATGCCTCAACCTCGGGCACTTTTGGGGCTGGTTGCCAGTTGCTTTGCCAGTACTGCTGCTGTGCTAGCAAATAGTCTTGCAGAGTCTCGGCGGATTCATTGTGTGCACTTTGCCAGGCAGGCAGCGTTGCCCGGTTAATCACTTGTCGGGTTTGCGGGTCAATCAACAGCAAGGTAGGCGTGGCAAAATAGGCGGGGTAGCCAAACTGACTCAGCAACCTTTGTTTTTTTTCTAAATAGCCTACGTCCACAGGCAGCAAAGCAATTTTGTTGGTTGCAGGTGCCAGGGCCGGATCACTAAAATAACCGGCCAGTGCACGCGAATCGTGGCACCACTGGGCACCCAGCACCAGAGCAACCAGTTGTTGGTTCTCCCCGGCCTGAGCGATGGTATGCTCTACCACCTCCGCTTCGTCATCATAGCGCTGATAAAATGGGCCGGTGTCGCTGCCAGCCTGCACAGGCCAGGCAACAACCAGCATTAATGCCGCGGTGAGATTACGTAACATGATCAGTCTTCTCCACCAAGCCATTCCACCCGGTAAAGGTCGCGGCGACGGTCGAGATAGTTACGTACCGAGCCTTCGTTTTGCAGGGTAGTTAACTTATCCAGATCCAAATCCACAATCAGTGTCATTTCGGTGTTAGGCGTGGTTTCCGACACTATGGCATCGTGCGGGAAAGCAAAATCAGATGGCGAAAATACCGCAGTTTGCCCGTACTGAATATCCACGTTATCCACCTTCGGCAAGTTGCCTACGCTGCCAGCAATGGCCACGTAGCATTCGTTCTCAATGGCCCGCGCCTGCGCGCAACGGCGTACGCGTAAATAGCCATTTTTGGTATCAGTCCAGAACGGCACAAATAAGATCTGCATTTCCTGATCAGACAATACCCTGGCAAGCTCTGGGAATTCCACGTCGTAACAAATCAAAATCCCGATTTTACCGAAGTCGGTATCAAAGCAGCGAAGGTAGTTACCGCCTTTCATGATCCAGTCTTTCTTTTCGTGTGGGGTGGGATGCAGCTTGTACTGTGCTTCTATCGTACCGTCACGCTTACACAGGTAGCTAACGTTATACAGCTCTTCGTCTTCAATCACCGGCATGGAACCGGCAATTACATTAATGTTGTACGAAACCGCCAGTAGCGAGGTGGCAGTGAGGATTTCGTCAGTATATTCAGCCAGATGCCAGATGGCATCAATAGAGGATTCTGACTCTGCCAGGCCCATTAGCGGTGCATTAAAAAATTCGGGAAATAGCGCCACATCGCAGCCATAATCCGACAGCGCATCAACAAAATACTCCACCTGCTGAATGAGCTCTTCAACATTTTCGAAATAGCGCATCTGCCATTGCACGCAACCAATTCGGGCTGAACTTTTTTTACCACCAATCAGTTGCGGATTGCCGGGCTCATAATAAATGTTGTGCCATTGCAGCAGTGTGGCATAGCCCTTAGATGCCTTGTCTTCTGGCAGGTAAGCCTGCATGATTTGCTTTACTTCAAATCCATTGGATAGCTGAAAAGTAAGGATAGGGTCAAAAATGTCTTT
>JAYZXK010000232.1:0-12838 GCA_036141415.1 Pseudomonadota bacterium | reverse complement strand
CAGGACTAATAAAGAACGAGCCATCAGCCAGCGAAAGCTCAAATGACGGTTTGTTGGCAAAGTCTTTATTGACAAACCAGTTCCAACTTCTGCCATCCATTCTAGCCAGAATACCCTGAGTAATTTGCTGGAAAACGGTTTGCCGCCTCTCCAGTGAGCTAAGTAACTTGGTAGGATGCTGTCGGCAAGCGCTCTCTTCGCTGTTTGCGTGCTCGCTGTTAAGCGAGCTAGCATTAGCTAGACTGCCTGTGGCCAGATACGCTGACAGGATAAATGCCCCTAATTTCTTCACAAGAATTCCTTTTTATTATGAAATTTAAACGCGAGTATCGCCAAAAGGGGCTATTTGTCAATCGATTAGCAATTTGAAAGCAGTACCTCAATAAAGTTAGCAAGAAAGTTTACCACTGCGAACCGCGCCACTGACCAACCCATTCGCCATTTTGCAGGATTTCCTCAACACTGCTGAAGGGGTCTGTAGTAGTAGCCATAAACAACCGGTACTCGCCGCGACTGTCTTCAAACACGTAGGTCCCTTTGGCGTCAGGACCGGCAATAAGTTTTAGTCGGGTTGATACGCTTTGTTGCACTGTACCTTGTGAGTACGTTTGTGACATGGTGCTTGCCTTTATGATTGGTTCATTTTAACAGACCGTGCCTACTGCCAATTTCTTTCAACGTTAAAAAAATGACTGTAAGCCGGTTTGCGCACGGCCGAGTATCAGGCCATGAATATCGTAAGTCCCTTCGTAGGTATTCACTGTTTCCAGATTCAGCATGTGTCGCATAATGTGGTATTCGTCAGAGATCCCATTACCACCATGCATATCCCTCGCTTTTCTGGCAATTTCCAGCGCTTTACCGCAGTTATTGCGCTTTATCAGGGATATCATCGCCGGATCAAACTGTTCTGCATCGATCAATTGGCCGACTCTGAGTGCCGCCTGTAAACCCAGCGTAATTTCGGTTTGAATATCAGCAAGTTTAGTTTGAAACAACTGAGTTTGCGCCAGCGGCTTACCAAATTGTTTACGATCCAGACCATACTGCCGGGCCGCATGCCAGCAAAACTCCGCCGCGCCCATGGAGCCCCAGGCGATACCATAACGGGCCATATTCAAACAGCTGAAAGGCCCTTTCAGACCGCTTACCCCGGGCAGCATATTTTGCTCAGGTACAAACACCTCGTCCATGACTATTTCGCCGGTGATAGAGGCTTTAAGCGACAACTTACCGCTAATTTCTGGTGTAGACAGCCCTTGCATACCGCGCTCAAGAATAAAGCCACAGATCGCATTATCCTGCGCCGTATTCTTAGCCCACACCACACATATATCAGCAATGGGTGAGTTAGTGATCCACATTTTGCTCCCACTTATACGGTAGCCGCCCGCAACTGGTTCAGCCCGGGTTTCCATGCTCGCGGGATCGGAGCCAGCGTTAGGTTCGGTTAAACCAAAACAGCCTATCATTTTACCACTGGCCAGTTCAGGCAGGTATTTTTGTTTTTGCTCTTCGCTGCCAAACTGATAAATCGGATGCATAACCAATGAAGACTGTACGCTCATGGCACTTCGATATCCACTGTCCACGCGCTCGACTTCGCGGGCAATCAACCCGTAGCCGACATAGCTCACACCGGCACAGCCATAACCGTTGATGGTGGCGCCCAGTAACCCCATCTCGCCAAACCGGCGCATAATGTCAGGGTCAAACCGGCCATCCCGATTAGCTTGTAAAATACCTGGCTGCAGGGTTTCCTGGCAAAACTGATGGGCCGAGTCACGCAGCATACGCTCCTCATCATTCAGTTGAGCATCCAGCATTAACATATCCTGCCAATAAGGGTTAACCGACATCCTCATCTCCTGTTTATCGTATTTGTAGGGTCGCTTTAGATAAGCTTTTATAGTTAGCTTTTATAGTTAGCTTTTGTGTTAAGCATTATACACTTTACGGTCTGTAGCCTGGCTAAATCCCGCTTAAAGGCAGCGCAGTGGTGTATTTTATTTGTTCCATCGCAAAGCTCGAGGTGACATCTCCCATGGGCATATCTTTAATCAGGCGCTTATAAAAATGATCAAAGCTTTGCATATCGGCCACCATCACCTTGAGCATATAATCGTACTCGCCGGACATCCGATAAAATTCGACCACCTCCTCAAAAGCGCTGCAGTGCCGGGCGAATTCAGTTAGCCATTGCTCATCATGGCGGGCGGCTTTGACCTGCACAAAAACAGTAAGCTTTAAGCCCAGCGCCTCGGCATCAAGCAGGGCAACTTTATGGCTGATTGGCCCTTGCTGTTGCAGGCGCTGAATGCGGCGCCAGCAGGGTGTGGTAGTAAGCCCGACCTGTTCAGCAATTTCCTGCACAGCTATCTCACTGTCGGTTTGTAACAGGGCGAGTATTTTTTTATCGGTGGCATCCATGGAATTATTTTCTAATAAAAATTATTTATTGAGTATTAATGTTCGCCAACCATGCCATTTATCGAAACTTTTAGCAACGCTTTGCTTAGCTAACAGTGCATACTTTTAGTCTCTATTCATTGGTCTACCGGATATCTGATATGTTTGATTCACCAGCGGCGTACTCTCAGCCTAACGCTTTTCGCCAGTGCATTACTGAAACTATTGGTAATACACCGCTGGTGCGGCTCAACCGCTTACCTGAAATGCAGGGTGCCCGGGCTACCGTGCTGGCCAAGCTGGAATATTTCAATCCGGCGGGTTCGATAAAAGACCGGGCCGCGCTCTCTATGCTGGAAGATTTGTTGCGCCAGCATAACGGCAAAGTCAGGCATATTATTGAAGCCACCTCTGGCAACAGCGGGGTGGCCTGTGCCTGGTTAGGTGCAGTATACGACATCCCGGTTACCATTGTTATGCCAGAACATATGTCCAGCGAACGACAATTAATGATCCGTCACTATGGCGCCAGTTTAGTTACCACGCCCCGGCGCGAAGGCATGCCCGGTGCCATTGCTCACGCGCACAATCTGTTAAATGACATAAAAGGTGCGGTATCCATGGACCAGTTTGCCAATCCTGCCAATGCAGCAGCGCATCAGAACACCACGGCGCGTGAAGTATGGCAACAAACCAACGGACACATAGATGCGCTTGTTGCCTGTATGGGTACCGGCGGTACGCTAACCGGCATGGCGCGTTTTCTGAAAGTCCACAACCCGGCGATAAAAATCATTGCAGCGGAGCCCAGTGCCTGCCCTTTGTTAAGCAAAGGCGAAGGTGGCGAACATGCGATTCAGGGCGTTAATCCAGGGCATATTCCAAAGGGCCTGGATCGCAGCCTGATTAATGAGGTGCTGACTGTAGATTGTCAGCAGGCTATTGAAACCGCCCGGCTACTGGCCCGAAAAGAAGGTATGGCGGCAGGCATATCATCCGGCGCCACCGTGGCCGCCGCAATGGTATTAGGTAGCCGGGCCGAGTTTGAAGGCAAAACCATAGTGGCGATACTGGCGGATAGCGCTGAGCGGTATTTTTCTACCAACCTGTTTGCGTAAGATAACTAGCCCAACTTGTGCCACCATGGCACGCTAAAATCAACATCCCCGGCGGGAATTTCAACGGCGTTGGGCCTGACAAACCCAAGCCACCAGGTATTAGCGATTTGTTTATCGAAAAACACCAGTTGCTGTTTTTCGCTATATGCCTTATACGCATTAAAGTACGCTTCGATGGGTAACATAGGGTGACTGTGGTCAAACACCACGCGGCCGCCGTGTGTTTTATATAAATGAGCATCTACGGCAAATTGCAGGGCTGCAAACTCGGCCAGTTCGTCGAGTTTCTCACCGTTTAACGACTCACTGCCAAAAGCCTCTTTAAACGAAGCAACAAATTCCGGCACGGCCGTCAGGTTGTTGTTAGCGGCATAGTCGCGCACAAAGTGGTGCTCAACAAACTCAACAATCTTAGTGAAGTTCTGTAACTCCCGGCGCTCTGCGCCCATGGGATCCTCTTGCAGGCTGGCCAGTTCTTCTTCAGTAGGCTTAAAGTCGCTTTCTGTCAGGGTATGGGAACCAACAGACACCACGGGCTTATCATCTGCCAAAGAAGGAGATAACTGGAAACAACAAATGAGTAATAAGAAAAATCGAAAAACGCGCTTCATGGCCACTATGCTCTTTACACACATTCGCCATGCAGGACGTAAGCGTACCGCTCACAGCTAGTGTGATTGGTTTACCGGTAAACCACCAGAGTGATGGTTCAGAATAGAGAAGGCCCCTACCTTTCGGTAGGGGCCTCACAAATTATTTAGATGGCTTGTACGTTAGCCGCCTGCAGACCTTTTTGTCCCTGTTCAACTTCAAATTGAACTTTCTGACCTTCTACCAGGGTTTTATACCCATCGGAGATGATTGCACGAAAATGAACAAATACGTCTTTACCGCCGTCGTCCTGCGTTAAAAAGCCATAACCTTTTTCAGCATTAAACCACTTAACGGTACCAGTTACTTTAGACATGAAAACCTCAAAAAAACTCTGTAAAACCTTTGTGCCATGTGACACGAACTTGCTTCTTTAACTAGGGGTGACTCACGGCAAAACTATCAAACAGGTCATACAGCGCTAACTTCCATTAGCGTTTATAACTGCGCGACGTTAGTAACGAACGAAAGCACAACTATTTAAAGAACAATACCACTATAACCACACCCTGAGTAAATTGATACTAAAATCACCCAAACTCTTATAATTTCATTAAAAATTAATTTTAAGGTCATATAGAAATAACTGATTCGCCTGCAAAATTTGGTCTTTCAGTCAGGCTCTGAACTCAGCGACGGCCCTTCCACCAGGCCACAAACCAGCAACCACTGCCCAGTAAAGCCAGCCCGGCCGACAAGCTCCAGTGAGCCGGATACAAGGGCAGAATCGCCGCTACAATAATAAGAGTAGCGCCCACAATGCTAAAGTGCAGAGCCTTCTGTGCCCTCTTTTGTTGCTGTAATAACGCGGCATTGGCCTGCTGCTGTTTTTCCGGGAAGTGCTTCACCTGTTTAAGTGTGTCATACAGCAAATCCGGCATATCCGGCAGCTTTTCGCTCCAGTACGGCAAGTTAGACTTCACCTTGGAAAACATTGCTCTTACACCAATTTGCTCGCGCATCCAGTTTTCCAGGAAAGGTTTGGCGGTCTGCCATAAGTCAAGCTGCGGATATAGCTGGCGGCCAAGGCCTTCTATATAAAGCAGTGTTTTTTGCAGCAACACCAGTTGCGGCTGCACCACCATATTAAAACGCCGTGCGGTATTAAATAGCTGAACCAGCACATTACCAAACGAGATTTCGGCCAGCGGTTTTTGGAAAATCGGTTCGCAAACCGTGCGGATAGCTACCTCGAATTCATCAATATTGGTATCCGAGGGTACCCAGCCAGAATCGGCATGTAATTGCGCGACCTTTCGGTAGTCACGATTGAAAAACGCAATAAAGTTTTCGGCCAGGTAACGCTTATCTTCCTGGTTGAGGGTGCCGACAATGCCAAAATCGATGGCAATGTACTGTGGATTTTGCGGGTTTTCCCGCGATACAAAGATATTGCCCGGATGCATGTCTGCGTGGAAAAAGCTGTCACGGAATACCTGGGTAAAGAACACCTCAACGCCGCGCTCGGCGAGAATTCGCAGATTGGTATCCTGCTCTATCAGCGCTTCGATATTAGAAATAGGAATGCCGTAGATACGCTCCATCACCAACACGTTTTTAGTACAGTAATCACTGTAAATATTGGGCACGTATAAGGCTTCGGAACCTTCAAAGTTACGTCCTAACTGCATACCGTTAGCCGCTTCGCGGTTAAGGTCGAGTTCGTCCACGATAGTTTTTTCGTACTCTTTAACCACTTCAACCGGGCGCAAACGCTTGCCATCAGGTAACCACTTCTGCAGCACTTTGGCAAAGGTCAGCATTAGTTCGGTATCGGCTTTAATGGTTTTGCGAATATCGGGGCGTAGCACTTTTACCACTACGTCGGTGTTGCAGTCTTTCAGTTTCGCCGCGTGCACCTGAGCAATACTGGCCGAGGCAAGAGGAGTTTCACTAAACTCGCTGAACACCTGACCGAGAGAAGAAATATTCAGCGCTTTAAGAATAATGGCCGTGGCTCGCTCACTGTCAAACGGTTTTACCCGGTCCTGCAGCATGGCCAGTTCGTTGGCAATTTCCGGCGGCAGTAAATCGCGCCGGGTCGACAACATCTGACCAAATTTAATAAACACCGGTCCCAGCGCCTGTAATGCCAGGGTTAACCGGGCGCCGGCATTTTTCTCTTTGTGCTGGTTACGGATCCAAAAGATACTCATGCGCATCAGGCGCACATACCAGGGCAACCACTTGGCAGGGATCAGTTCGTCCAGACCATGCTCGAGCATGACCCGGTTAATATGGTAAATCCTCAGTAACTGCATAGTTCCTACTGTTTGCTCCGTTCCAGTCGCTCAAGACGCGCTTCGAAACGCTCGGCATCATCACGCAGACTGCTCACCTGATCGGAAAAATGCATCACCGCCAGTTTATGGGCCGCCAGTTGTTTTTCATCGGTAAGAGCGCTACCCAGAATGGCCTCGGCTTTGCGGCCGGCTTTCTGCAGCTGCGCCTGGGCTTTGGCTGCTAAACCAAATAACTCGTGAGCAATTACATCATTGGTTCGAATGGCCAGTTGCTCTTCCAAATCAATATTCAGTGACTGTAGTAGACCAGAAAACGCCTGGGCAATGGCCAGCTCGCCATTCACTTCCAGCTCACCGCTTTTAATCAACCGGGTTAACTGACTGGTGTCACGAAGGCTGGGCAGTACACTCAAACGGGTTTTGATAATGCATTCATCATCGCCAGCCGGGCCCGGCGCATCGGCCAGAGCCAGCACATCAACCTTGCTGGAAAACACCAATGCAAAGCGCTGTTGCAGGTCATCAAGCTCAACTATCAGTCGCTTGCCTTGCAGTTGGCTCAGCTTTGGCGCTGCGTCAGGATCAAGCGACAGCACTTTATTCAGTGCTGTTTCAATAGTGGCAGTAAGCAGAGGTACCGCGGGCATTAAAATTTATAACCCCGGTGCAAAGCTACAATGCCACCGGTTAGATTCTGGTAATCGCAGTGTTCAAAGCCCGCATTCTCAAACATGGATTTAAGCGTATCCTGATCCGGGTGCATGCGAATAGACTCAGCCAGATACTGGTAACTCTCGCGATCGTTGGCAACCAGTTGTCCCATGGTGGGCAGAATATTGAATGAATACCAGTCGTAGGTTTTCGACAACATTTCGTTGGTGGGTTTGGAAAACTCCAGCACCAACAGGCGGCCACCCGGTTTCAGAATCCGGAAGATCGAGGCCAGCGCTTTATCTTTATCGGTAACATTACGCAGGCCAAAGGCCATGGTTACCAAATCAAAATGATTGTCCGGAAATGGCAGGGCTTCAGCATTTGCCTGCACATAGTCGACATTGCCAACTACGCCTTTATCACGCAATTTGTCACGACCAACCGATAGCATGGAATGGTTAATATCAGCCAAAACCACCTGACCAGCCGGACCAACCAAACGGGAAAACTTAGCAGCCAGATCTCCGGTACCACCAGCCAGATCAAGCACCTTGTGGCCACTCTTAATACCACTACAGTCTATAGTGTAGCGTTTCCATAAACGATGAATGCCCATCGACATAAAATCGTTCATGACATCGTATTTAGCTGCAACGGAATCAAAGACACCGGCTACCATAGACGCCTTTTTAGTCCGGTCGACTGTTTTAAAGCCGAAGTGCGTCGATTGTTCAGATGAACTGGTTTCTTCACTGTTTGGTGTTTGTTGTTCTGACATGGGTAAGTTCTTCTTTTTAGAGTCCGGGATCTCAACATCCTGAAAGCGCGAGAAAGAATGTTGAGCCGGCTGATGCAATGCGGCAAGTGTAACCAAAACCGTGGGCGCTTACCATCCTGTTCATGATGACTTGCCCGATGTTATTGACCGGGCGCAACAATGGCCGGTAACTCGGCCAGCGAGTCTAGCACCCTGTCCGGGTGATAAAGCAGAATGTCTTCGCCGTGGTTATATCCGTAGGGTAACGCGAAGACCACACATCCAGCGGCTCTCGCTGCATGAATATCGGATTTTGAATCACCAATCATCAGCGCTTGCGACGGCTTACCACCCAGTTTATCTAACGCAAACAGCAAAGGGTCTGGGTGAGGCTTTTTATGCGCGCAGGTATCACCGCTTACCACTACCGAAAAATAATGGTTCAGCTCTTTCTCTGCCAGTAAAGGCAAGGTAAATGCTTCGGCTTTGTTCGTCACGCAGGCAAGTTTATAACCGTTTGCCGTTAACCAATCCAGGGCCGGTATCACGCCCTCATAAACCGTACTGCGCTTGGCGTTATGCGCTTTATAAGCGGCCAGAAATGCCTGGTATGCAGGGGTAAACAAGCGCTCGTCGGGTTGCTCGTCCATAGTGCCTGATACCGCGCGCTGCATAAGCTTCTCGATACCATTGCCCACCCAGCAGCGCACTGCGTCTACGCCGCGGGGCGGCAAACCTACCGCCTGCATGGCTATATCCACGCAATAGGCGAGGTCCGGCACGCTGTCTACCAGCGTGCCGTCGAGATCAAACAATATAAAGGGGTATTGCTTTTCTTCCATGACAGACGACCTTGTTAATTTAAACGCGGTTATCGCCGCAGCTGTAGGCCAAAATCTGACTCAGCTCCTGCAGACTACGGCCACTCTGGGCCTGCCAGTCGGCGAAGGTATTGGCGATGGTGGTAAGGCTTTGCTTTGATGTCAGGCCGCCGCTGATCAGATCATAAGCCCGAAAATAACCTTCCACATCCCGGCTTAGCAGAAATGTGTCGATTCCCAGCGCACGCAGTGCATAAGGACCAGTGTTGCCGCCCAATCGCGCTCCGTGCTTTTTAAGGTGAGCCCACAGGTCGATAACAGCTGCGCCGGTAAACTGGCTGGCAAATTTACCAAAGCTTGTGTGCGACAAACGAATGTCATTGAGCATCAGCGCGTTGTCGCGGATCGTCATAACTTTTTTAAGGTTACGTACGATCCGTTTATCCGTGGCCCGTTGTTCGAGCATTTCATCGGACATCAACAGCACTTTTTCAACCTCAAAATTAAAAAACAGCGCTTCAAATTCCGGCCACTTTTGCTCAATCACGCGCCACACAAAGCCTGACTGAAAGACTTTTTTGGTGAACGCCGACAGCACTCTGTCGTCGCTCAACGCCTTAACGCCAGCCGCTGATAAAGGCTGACTAACCAGCGTTTCCAGCCCCCGCTCGCCGCCCTTTCGTTCAGCCGCCCTGGCATAGATAGCGGCAAATGATTCCGCCGCCATCAGGCACCTGTCGCCACAATGCCGTTATGGCGTAGCAGTGCGTCTACTTTAGGCTCGCGCCCTCTGAAGGCCACAAATAAATCCATCGGCTCACGGCTGCCGCCCATTTCAAGAATATTGTGCAGGAAGTCGGCGCCCGTTTGCGGATTGAAGATCCCTTCTTCCTCGAATCGGCTGAACGCATCGGCAGACAGCACTTCTGCCCATTTGTAGCTGTAGTAACCGGCTGCATAACCACCGGCAAAAATATGCCCGAAGCTGTGCTGAAAACGATTGAACGAGGGCGGCTGGAGCACAGCTACTTCGTTGCGAACCTGCGAGAGAACCTGCTGAACATCCACATGCTCGCCGTCTTCCATATGGAGCAGGAAGTCGAACAGGCTGAACTCCAGTTGACGGATCATTTGCATGGCGGCCTGATAATCCCGGGCGGCCAGCATTTTATCCAGTAATTCTTTAGGTAGCGGCTCGCCGGTTTCGTAGTGACCGGAGATAAAGCCCAGAGCCTCTTCCTGCCAGCACCAGTTTTCCAGGAACTGACTGGGTAATTCAACCGCATCCCATGGCACGCCATTAATGCCGGATACCCCGGGCACTGACATTTGCGTAAGCATGTGATGAATACCATGACCAAATTCGTGGAATAAGGTTACCACTTCATCATGGGTAAACAGGGCTGGCTTATCGCCGACCGGCCCGTTGAAGTTACAGGTGAGGTACGCCACCGGTGTTTGCAAATCGCCGGACGCCTGAAAACGGCGCACACGGCACTCATCCATCCAGGCTCCGCCACGCTTTTTCGGGCGAGCGTAGAGGTCGAGGTAGAACTGCCCGCGCAGGGTGTCGTCTTTGTCGGTAATAGAGAACAGACGCACATCTTTATGCCAGGTATCGGCATTTTCGACTTCGGTAATATTCAGGCCATAGAGTTTCTCTACCACCGTAAATAAACCGGCCAGCGCTTTGCTCTCCGGGAAATATGGCCGCAGTATTTCATCTGAAATACTGTAACGCTCCTGCTTCAGCTTCTCGCTGTAATAGGGTACGTCCCAGGCTTCAAGCTCGTCCATCTGGTGCTTTTCAGCAGCATAAGCACGCACTTCGGCCAGCTCTTTTTCGGCCTGAGGTTTGGATTTCGCCGCTAAGTCGCGCAGAAAGCCCACTACCTGCGAGGTTGAATTAGCCATTTTTGTGGCCAGAGAACGCTCTGCATAACTGGCAAAGCCCAATAGCGATGCGATTTCTGAACGTAGGGCGAGGGTTTCGTTGATAATCGCAGTGTTATCCCACTCACCGGCATTTGGCCCCTGATCGGATGCGCGGGTTGCATAGGCACGGTACATTTCCTCGCGCAGTGCACGGTTATCGGCATACAACATCACCGGCAGATAGCTGGGAATATCCAGCGTGAATAACCAGCCCTGCAGATCTTTCTGATGTGCAGCCTGTTGCGCAGCAGCAAGTGCCGACTCCGGCAACCCGGCCAGTTCTGACTCGTCGGTAATGTGTTTGGTCCAGCCCATGGTGGCATCCATCACATTGTTGCTGAAGGTCGACGATAACTCAGATAAGCGTGCCTGAATCTGCGCAAAGCGCTGTTTTTTCTCGGGCGGCAGTGCCACACCAGACAAGGTGAAGTCGCGTAATGTGTTATCAATAACCTTACGCTGCGATTCATCCAGTTGCAGATATTCATCACTGTCGCGCAGAGCCTTGTATGCCTGGAACAACCCTTCATGCTGGCCCACCCAGGTGCCGTATTCTGACAGCAGTGGCAAACAGGCATCGTGAGCTTCACGCAATTCATCACTGCTGACTACCGAATTCATGTGCGACACCGGCGACCAGACTTTGCCCAGCACATCGTCTGCTTCATCGATTTTGCTTACCACATTAGCATAAGAATAATCACCACTGGCAACCACCGCCTCGATGGTTTGCTTACAATCTTCAATTGCTTTGGTCACCGCAGGTTTCACCTGTTCCGGGGTAATTTGAGAAAAACGTGGCAGGCCATCTACCTGTTCGAGTGCAAGTGTAGTCATAGTCGTTATTAGGATCCGTTGCCAAATTAATATTGCTTAAGTGATGGGGTTCACAGGCTAAAAAAACAAGCCCCGCAGCGAGCGGGGCCTGGACTTTTTACGTGATGAAATCAATTTGGTTCAGTCAGTGGCATTTCAGGCATTAGCGCTGCAATCCGCGCGAAAATAAATGCACTGCAACCGGGCCTAACTGATACTGACACGCTGCGTATTATCAACCGGATTAGCCGGACGTGGGATAAGAACCCGTAACACACCGTTGTCATAACGTGCTACCACATCAGCATTGTCGTTAACGGCAAAGGGTAAGGCGACAACCCGCCTGAAGCTGCCACTGCGACGTTCTCTGACATGAAAGCCTTCGTCTGTGGTGGATTCCTGTTCCTGCCTACGCATACCTGAAAGCACTAAACGGTCTTGCTGAACTTCCAGATGAATATCTTCTTTCTTCATGTCCGGCAAGTCTGCGGTTAACTCAAGGCCTTCTTTGGTTTCTTTCAAATCCAACGCGGGCATATAACCGTTATCGCCAGCGGCGAAGCCTGCCATAGCCGGAAAACCAGCAAAAAAATCATCAAAAACACGATCAATTTCGCCTTTTAATGCACCAGGGTGATTACGACCAAACACACTTGGAAATAAACTCATAACCCCTCCTTAATCGATACCGATAGTTAGCTAACCTGTCCTCAGGTACTTTTCCCTAATCGTTTAACGATGAAGGAATTTATTGCTCCCTGCATCATAAATATGGTTGGCCGAAGCAGGGTTTTCAAGCTGCCACAAGGTCAGTTATTGCGCTACATCAAGCTTTTTGAACTGCCTGATTAACACACCTGTTGCGCCTTAAATTTGGCATAGAAAGGTTGTCTTATCATGAGCTTTTCAAATTCCTGGCGGGAGACTGCCGGGCTAAAAATGTACCCTTGGATCTTGTCGCAGCGCATAGCCTGAAGACAACGCAAATCCGCCTCTTCCTCTACGCCTTCAGCTACTACTTCAATACCCAGTTTCTTGCAACTGACAATCAGATTCTGGATAAACTCCTGCCGGGGACTATCGGTATGCAGAGTATCAATCATTACCTTGTCGAGCTTCAGGGTATCGATAGGTAATTTAGACAGATACGAAAACGACGTGAAGCCAGCGCCGAAATCATCAACGGCCAGTCTAATTCCGAGCAACTTGAGTTGCCATAAGAGTTCTTCAAGATAGTTTGAGTTTTCTGCCAATGCGGTTTCGGTCAGTTCGAGCTCAATAAATGAAGGAGGCAAATAATAGTGCTGCAACCGTTCACCAATAAACTCCACAATATGCGAAGACTGTAACTGTTTGGCTGAGATATTAATAGCGATGCTGTCGAGCTCAGTACTGAAGCGTCTTAATTCGCTGGCGACTTTAAAGCCCTGATCC
>JAYZXK010000231.1:0-2657 GCA_036141415.1 Pseudomonadota bacterium | reverse complement strand
CTATAATTAAAGTCATCTTGAGGGGAATATTTCATGCAGTCAGGCATTTCCAGGTTTACGCAAATTGGCGACTGGATCTTCGAAGTCAAAATGGTCAGGGCTCTGCGAGTCGAAAATTACGGTGAGCCCTATGATGCAGTGGCCACGTTAACCGCTAATGGGGAAAGCATGTATATCGACACACAGCTCACCCGCCAGCACAATGAATTAAGTAGAGAAGACTGTATGGCGTTTTACGAATTTGCCAAACAGCTGGAAATGAAACAACTGCAGTACGACAAGCTACGTAATGGTGAACGTCACGCGCGTAATGTGGAGATTGTTGAAAACCAGCGGCCCCGGGCAGTGGTTCAGTTGGTTAAGTAATCGCTTTTCTTAATAAAGCGATTACGCCGTTTTTTCCGGTCTTTGCAGACTCAGTCGAATAATAATAAAGGCCAGCGTGAAAAACACCAGAAAACCTGCGCCAATGGGGAACAGGTCTTTGGTGAGGAAAGAATCCACGGTGGTGGCAACCAGCACGGCAATGATACTCGAAAGCGAGCCAATAATGGCTGCGCCCAGCCCTGCCATATCGCCTAGCGGGTGCATAGCCATGGCATTAAGATTACCAAACAACAACCCCACAAAGAAAAAGCCAATAAATAGCGAACCAATGGTAACCACCAGTGGCGGCAGGCCATCAAACATTTCGATGATGCCTAGAAAAATAACCGCAAACACCACTGAGCCAATCAGCGCAACCTGAGTAACCCGGTACATCCCCAGCCGCATTACAATTTTGCTGTTGATAAACGAAGCAAGGCCAATTGAGAACGCCAGGGTAGCGAAGATATAAGCAAACATGTCGCCCACGTCGTAAAAGGTCTGAAAGATGGTCTGCGACGCGCTCAAATAGGCCAGAAAGCCTCCAAACACACAGCCCATGGCGAGCGTCGGGCCAATCACTGGTTTATGGGTAAGGATAAACAGCGACGAGCGGAAAAACTGCGCCCATGAAAACGGTTTGCGACGACTGGCCGGTAAGGTTTCCGGCTGCCGGATCCAGAACCAGGTACCGGTAAACACGGCCACCAGCAGAAACAGGGTAAAAATATGAAACCAGGAAGCAATATTCAGCACCCACTGACCCACCATGGGTGCCAGCATTGGGACCAGAATAAACACCATCATAATAAACGACATGACCCGGGCCATAGCCTCACCGGCAAACTGGTCGCGGATCACGGCGGTGGAGGCTATGCGTGGGCCGGATACGCCAAAGGCCTGAATGACCCGGCCAATAAGCATAGTTTGCATATCATCGGCCAGCATACACACCACCGTACCAACGGCAAAGATAACCAGCCCCAGAATAATGGCCTCGCGGCGACCACGGGTATCGCAGTAGGGGCCGAAGAATAGCTGACCAACCGCCATGCCACCAAAAAACAAAGACACAATCAGGTGACTTTCGTGAATATCCTTCGCGCCCATCGCCATACCAATCGCATCCAGCGCCGGTAGCATGGCATCAATACTCAGTGCCACCAACGACGTCATTAACGCCATCAGTGCAATAAACTCCGGCAAGCCAAGAGCGGGTTTAACGTGAGTACTTTTCTGCGTCATAAAATGGGAAGTTCCGGTTAACAGGTGTTTCGGGCAGGATATACCAGCCCCAGATAAGAATATTTAATCGACCACAGAGTATACCGTAAGATTGTGACAACTGCGCTCAGATAAGGGTGAATTGACGGTAAAATGCCGTGGAAAATTTAGCCGGGTCGCGGTTAGGGATGCTGAGGCGCTTGAAGGTTAATTGATTTGCACACCGGATAGCGCAAAAGCGGCTATCCGGCATAACGCTGTCATCTGGTAGCAGGTAAACCAGAATCGACGACAGGAAAAGCCTGCTTAACAGTCTTTGTCTTCCAGATCCATTTTCTCTTTAGCATCTTCACAGGCGTCTTCGAGTGCATCGCCGGCATCGTCAGCCATTTCTTCAGCTTTATCGGCGGCATCCTCAGCCATGTCTTTGGCTTTGTCTGCTGCATCAGATGCGGCATCTTTAGCATCATCCATCGCCTGGCTGGCAGCATTTTTAAAATCACTTAAAGACTCTTCAGCCTGCTCTTTCTTTTCTTCGCTACAAGCCGTAAGCAGCAGCGAGAACAGGCCGATAAAAGCCAGTGTCAGAATATGTTTGGTTGTTTTCATGTTGTGCACCCTTTATTAATGCTGTCTGAACAGTAATGCTTTAACGACTTTGTTTAAAAATACCACATAAATCCCGGCAATCATGATGAATTTACCCAAGCGATTCATCAGGCGCGATGCGCCCTGGAATTTGATAACCGTTGCCAGTAAGGTTAGTCCTAATAAGATGACAATAATCATTAGCCATTCCTTTTTAACTACTGCACCGCTTCAGCGGCATAACAACATGCTATAGCGAATACCTTGCCAGTTTTATAATAGCAATATTTAACAATCACTTAGAATTAAAGGAATAAGGGTAGACAGCGCGAACAACTTAATAGTGTCTGCGCAAGCAGACACTATTACGCCGGTTTCAGAGTCTGGAAATCTAGGCTTTCTGTTGATCGGGGTGCAAGGACTTACCCAGGATATGGTTGTCCCTGTCGATAACGGTTGAGGCCCTGCCTCCTATCCAC
>JAYZXK010000230.1:0-2698 GCA_036141415.1 Pseudomonadota bacterium | reverse complement strand
AGCTGTAAGAAAATAATCTCCAGAGTAGCGATGATTTTTAGTAAATACTGACTTTGAACCTGGTCAATTGTAAATTAAATGTAATCATGTAAACTTAAATTATGCTTACAAGGAACCAGAGACCAGAGTGTAGCCGGATAGTCGACCGACACGGGATGTTATTAGGGGTAAGGTAACGCTTCGCAACAGGCTTACCACCAAAACAATCACTAAGCAGCAAAGTACTATCCAATGACACAAACAACCGAATACACCACCCTGGAAACATCTGTTTATGCCAGCAAAGGATTAGCAGACTGCATTGTGTTGGTGGTTGATGACGAGCAATCGAGTTGTCTGTTAATCACTACTATTTTAAGTGATATGGTGCAGTGCGAATTTCTTAACGACCCGGCCAGGGTGATAGCCTTTTGCGAAAAGCAACCGCCGGACCTCATTATTCTCGACATCAATATGCCAGGAATAGACGGCATTGAGCTCTGCCAACAATTAAAGCAACACTGCAACACGTCAGCTTGCCCGGTAATGTTTATCACCTCAGAGGGCAATGCAGAAACCCAAGATAGGTGCTGGCAGGCCGGCGCGTCGGATTATGTCAGAAAGCCGGTTATTGCCTCGACTCTGGTTCACCGCGTAAAAAGCATATTGCAAAGTAAGTTACGCCTGGATTTGTTAACCGAACTGACCTTCAAGGATCAGCTAACTGCCCTGTATAACCGCTATTATCTATTTACCGAAATCCCAACACAACTCAAACGCCTGTCACGGGAGAGCAAATCTCTGGGCGTTATCATGATTGATATCGACTACTTTAAGGGCTTCAACGACCGTTACGGTCACGTAGCTGGAGATAAGTGTCTGTTTGACGTGGCGCAAACCCTTAAAGATCAACTGCCCGGTCCTCACGACAGTATTGTACGTTTTGGTGGCGAGGAATTTAGCGTATTCCTGCCCGACACCACACAAGAAGAATGCCGGCATATCGGCCATCGTATGGTAGACGCCGTTGCTAATTTATCAATCGATAATGAAGCCAGTCCGCTGGGAAAAGTCACTATCAGCGCAGGCTATGTGGTATCGCCGCCGACTAATACGCCTGATCTGGAACAACTGCTGAGTGAGGCCGACTTGTACCTTTACGAGGCTAAACTGGCAGGTAAAGGCCAGGTTAAAGGCACTGCAGACCAGTAACATCAGGCATGCTGATATAGCACCTGTTCAAGCCAGCGTTTGCTGACCACTAAAATACGCCCAGACCAGTTGCCCTTTCTTCAGCACACTGATTCGACTGTCATAGTTATCCAGCAGCGCCGCTAACTCTTGCCTTTCGCAAACAATTTTTACCGCGCTTTGTTTAGCCGAATAAGGTACCACCGATTGCACAGTACCCTGCAGACAATTCGTATGTAGCGCAGTGCTATTTTCAGTGGCGAGCGTTACTTCACTAGCAGGAAGCAACAACCTTACAGAGTAGCCCACCGGAATATCCGATTCATCCACCACTTTTACTGATGTTCCGCTTATGGATATCCGGCTAACCCCATTATTGCGTTCTTTTATTTCACCGTGGAGCACGCTGATTAACGGCAACGAAGCATTGGTTATATGCTCCTTGGCGGGGTTGAGCATCTCAGTGAGTGATCCACAGGCTACACAACGGCCACGTTCTATGATGCCCAGATGATCGCAACTCACTATGATGTCGTTAATATCATGGCTCACCATCATCACTTTGACGCGCGGGCCCAGGTAAGCTTTGAGTTTGTGTAAAATACCAAAACGCAGGGCACGATCCATGGCACTGAAACTCTCATCGAGCAACAACAACTTTGGATTGGCCAGTAACGCCCTGGCCAGTTTTACCCGTTGCAGTTCGCCGCCCGACAGCTCATTAGTTTGCCGGGACATTAGTGCAGTACATTCACACAGCGCCACAATGGTTTTAGGATTGGCCAGTTGCTGGTTATGACGGGCAACCAGTTCAAGATTGTCTGCCACGCTAAGCGCCGGAAACAGTGGTGTTTGCGCACTCACCAGCACCACATTTTCGAGATTACTGAGGTCTTTATCGTGCCAGCGACCGGTTACACTGGCCGCAGCGTTAAACCCGGCCAGCGCCTGCAAAAAAGTAGATTTACCGGCGCCGGATTGACCGATGATGCCAAGCCAATTTGGCTCAGCAGCAGTCGATAGCGCTATATCCAGCGCAAACTGGCCGGCCAGTACTGTTACATGACATTCCATTGAAGCCTCCGCCGCCCCTGCAGCCAGTAAAGGCCAATCAGCAAAAATAGCGAGAATATAAGTAATGCAGCCGCCAGTTGATGAGCACTGCCATAGTTGAGTGACTCCACCTGATCGAATAGCGCGATAGACACCACCCTTGTTTCTCCGGGTATATTGCCGCCAATCATCAGTACTACGCCAAATTCGCCTACCGTATGGGCGAAACTCAACCCGGCCGCAATCAGTAAGCTCGGTCTCACAGCCGGCAAAACAACCCGTTGTAAACGCACATACCAGGGCAAATTGAGCATCTTTGCAGTGTGTAAATAGTGCGGGTGTAACTGCGCAAAGCCTGCATAGAGTGGCTGCACCGCAAAAGGAAACGAATAAATTACCGAACCGAATACGAGGGCTTCAAAAGTGAATGCCAGGCGCTCACCGGTAATGGATAACCACAGTTCACCGATCAGGC
>JAYZXK010000229.1:0-2937 GCA_036141415.1 Pseudomonadota bacterium | reverse complement strand
CCGTGCAGAAACCTTTGTTGCTGAGCTGAAAGATCTGGATCCGGCTAATACTCACGTACCGGTTATCGGCGGCCACTCAGGCACCACTATCCTGCCTCTGCTGTCTCAGGTTGAAGGCGTAGACTTCTCTGACGACGAAGTTGCTTCTCTTACTACGCGTATCCAGAATGCAGGTACTGAAGTAGTTGAAGCTAAAGCGGGCGGCGGTTCTGCTACACTGTCTATGGGTCAGGCGGCTGCACGTTTCTGTCTGTCTCTGGTTGCTGCTATGCAAGGCGACAACGTAGTTGAGTACACCTATGTACAAACCGATGACAGCGACGACGCAGCGTTCTTCTCTCACCCTGTACGTTTAGGTCCAAACGGTGTTGAAGAAATTCTGTCTTATGGCGAACTGAGTGCTTTCGAACAGAAAGCGAAAGAAGACATGCTGGAAGGCCTGCGTGGCGACATCAAACTGGGTGTTGATTTCGTAAACGGCTAAGCAAGCTTAACATCGTATGTAAAAGCCGCTCAATCGAGCGGCTTTTTTGTTAGAGTTATAAAAAAGCCCGGATAAACGTATCCGGGCTTTGTTTTTGATTGGCCTGCGCGAGACTTAACCGGTATTACGCATACCGATAGCAATACCACTGATAGCCACCATCATGGCTTTATCCAGCGTGGCATCGTGCTCGTCTTCATCTAACTGACGCAGACGCGATAACAACTCAATTTGCAGGAAGTGCAGAGGCTCAAGGTACTGAGCACGAATATTCATCGACTCTTTACCCTGCGGATCGGCTTCCATAATGTCGGCCTGACCATTGATATCCAGCTGTAGCTTAATCGCTTCCTGCAGCTCAGTGCGTAGCGCTTCACCAAAGTGTTTGAGTTCATCGGGCACCAGGCGGGCATCGTATTCTGCACTGATCCGCGGATCGGCTTTCTGGAAGACCATATCAAGCATGGATAAACGCGACTGGAAGAAAGGCCAGTTCTCACGCATTTCCTGTAGCTTCTCGTGGTTACCTTCCTGACGAACCGCTTCAATGGCTTTCATGCTACCTAACCAGGCTGGCAGTACCAGTCGGGTTTGCGCCCAGGCGAAAATCCATGGAATCGCACGCAGGCTTTCGATACCGCCGGTTGGCTTACGTTTAGCAGGACGACTACCTAACGGTAACTTGCCCAGTTCCTGTTCTGGTGTAGCCACTCTGAAGTAAGGGACAAATTCCGGATCCTGGCGCACTACGCCACGATAGAAATCCCGACCTTTAGCGGCCATGGCTTTCATCAGTTCACGCCACTCGTCTTTAGGGGCCGGTGGCGGGAACAACATGGCTTCGATAATCGCACTGGTGTAGATACCCAGGCTGCGTTTAGCCAGTAACGGCATACCAAACTTATAACGGATGGTTTCACCCTGTTCGGTTACCCGGAAACCACCGTCCAGTGAACCCGGCGGTTGCGAATGGATAGCGGCATGTGCCGGTAAGCCGCCACGGCCAATTGTACCGCCGCGACCGTGGAACAGGGTTAACTTAATGTCGAATTCCTCAGCCAGCGCAACCAGCGCTTCCTGAGATTCGTACTGTGCCCAGCCTGCGGCAATGGCGCCGGCATCTTTGGCTGAGTCAGAATAACCAATCATGACAAACTGCTTACCCTGGATATAACCCCGGTACCAGTCGATACTCAATAATTTACGCATCACGGTTGGTGAGTTATTCAAATCGTCGAGGGTTTCAAATAACGGAGCGACTGGCATTGGCCAGTCAACGCCCATTTCCTGCAGCAGTAACTGTACGGCCATGACATCAGACGCTTCACTCGCCATGGAAATGGTATAGATACCAAACCCGTGCTTACTGTGGCTGGCAATCACCTTACAGGTATCCAATACTTCCTGAACATCATCTGAAGGTTCCCAACAACGTGGGAATAACGGGCGTTTGGAGCTTAGCTCACGGAGCAGGAAGGCTTGTTTGTCGGCCTCGCTCCAGTGTGCGTAGTCGCCTAGACCAAGATAGCGAGTTACTTCGCTTAGCACATCAGCGTGACGCTGAGAGTCCTGACGCACGTCCAGGCGTAACAGATGCACACCAAAACATTTAACGCGACGGATAGTGTCGAGCAGCATGCCGTTGGCGGTTACTTCCAGGCCTGACTCACACAGTGAGCGGTAACACATCAGCAGTGGCTCTAACAGTTCATCGTTAGATGCAATCCACTCACTGGAGTCATAGGGGCGACCATTGAAGAAATCGTAAATACCATCGCGGGTATCGGCGCAACGTTTCACCAGCGGGCGTAACAGTGCGCGGTATGGCTCATATTGCTCGCCAACCGCATCTTTTAGTTCGTCATTACAGTCGTTCATCGACAGCTCAACCTGCAGGCGATCAAGGTCGATAGTCAGCAGTTTAGCGGCACGGCGACGGGCCAGCAGTAAGACTTCTTCGGTGACCTTGGCTGTAACAAACGGGTTACCGTCACGGTCACCGCCCATCCACGAACTAAAATGAATCGGCGCTGCATCGATTGGCAAACTAACGTTGTAGTCCTGCTGTAAGCGCTCATCTAAGTCGCGCAGAAACTCAGGAACTGCATCCCACAGAGAGTTTTCGATGACTGAAAAGCCCCAGCGTGCCTCGTCAACCGGGGTGGGGCGTACCGAACGAATTTCTTCGGTGTGCCAGGCCTGGCTGATTAAGTCGGCAATGCGGGTTTCCAAACGTTTACGCTCGGTATCGCTTAATTGCTCGTGGTGAATGCTCTTTAAGCAATACGCCAACTCTTTGTGCTTGTGAATAAGGGTGCGACGGAATACTTCGGTAGGGTGAGCGGTAAGGACCAGGTCGATATCCAGCTTAGCTACCGCTTTTTCCACTTCCAGAGCGCTCAGTTCGGCCTTGTCGAGGTGTGAAAAGGGTGAGTCGATGGATGCGTCCACAT
>JAYZXK010000228.1:0-6037 GCA_036141415.1 Pseudomonadota bacterium | reverse complement strand
AACTGGATCTCGGCTACCGGCACACTGCCCTGGGCAGCAAGGCCGTTAGCAAAACCAATAATGCCCTGTTCGGTAAGCGGTGTATTAAAACAGCGGGCTTTACCAAATTTTTCCTGCAAATGACTGGTAGCACGGAATACGCCACCAAAATGGCCCACGTCTTCACCGAATACCACGACCTTTTCGTCTTCAGTCATGGCAGTGATCAGGGCCTGATTAATTGCCTGAAGTAAATTTAACTTTGCCATTACTTACCTACCTCGCCCGATGTTTTAGGATATTTATCCGGGTAGCGTTTAATATGCTCCAGTAATGCTTCCCGCTGTGCTTTAAGGTGCCATGGCACTTCGCTGTAGACATCTTCCACAATATCGCTAATCGGATTTACCGGGACTTTTTCAGCCGTCTTAAGTGCGTCCAGAATGTCGCTGCGTACTTCTTTAAGATACTGTTCGGTGTCTTCTTCCTTAAGCCAGCCTTTATTGAGTAACCACACTTTAAAGCGCTCTATGGGATCCTTCAGGCGCCACTTTTCTTCTTCTTTTTTCGAGCGGTAACCGCTAGGGTCGTCTGAGGTAGAATGCGCAGCCAAACGGTAGGTCATAGCCTCAATCAATACCGGTTGCGAAGCTGATAAGGCAAGCTCACGAGCTTTAACCGTGGCGCTATAAACGGCCAGCGGATCGTTGCCGTCTACCCGGATAGTGCGCACGCCATAGCCAATCCCCCGCGATGCAATACCGTCGCCGGCGAACTGCTCTTCAGCAGGCGTAGAAATGGCATAACCGTTATTACGGCAGAAAAAGATCACCGGGCAATTGAGCACTGCCGCCATATTAAGGCCGGCATGGAAGTCACCTTCAGAGGCGGCCCCTTCGCCGAAATAGCAAATAGTCAGTGCATCATTACCCGCCAGTTTCTGCCCATAGGCATAGCCTGCTGCCTGCGGTATTTGTGTACCCAGCGGCGACGAAATGGTCATAAAGTTAAGCGCTTTATCGCCATAGTGGATAGGCATCTGACGCCCTTTGTTAGGGTCCAGACGATTGGAAAACATCTGATTCATAAACTGTGCGGAGCTATAACCGCGAAACGCCAAAGCGCCCTGCTCGCGGTACTGACTCATGATCATGTCATTTGCCGATAGCGCTGCAGCACTGCCTACTACTGCGGCTTCCTCACCGGTACTGGCCAGATAAAAACTGATCCGACCCTGGCGCTGAGCAGCGACCATGCGCTCGTCCAGCATACGGGTGTAGAGCATAGTGTGATACATTTTAATGGCCAGTTGCTGATCGATTTCTGGCTCTTTGGCTTGCGGATAAACCGTACCGTCTGCATCCAGAATGGCCAGCATTGGAATATCCAGTAACCCATTTTCTATTATCCTGACCTCATGTGTCATCGACACATTGCCCAGGTGATTTCTGTCGTTCATAGGGTTCCTCTAAAACGCCTTATTGTTTAACTACACTGTAGTGCAAACGAGGCAGGAGCGTCCTGCCAAATTAACAATATGTTTACGTTTTATTAAATTAAACATCCTAACTGGAACACAAAAATTGGGATGATTATTTTAAGCAGAATAAATACGCTGCAATTCAGGCTAGATTCAGAAGAACTATTTAGGATAAAACGGTCCAAATTACTTACATGACACGTACATACGATAACGAACATTACATATCCCCTGCGGCTGTGTTAAAAAACCTATCCCTACAGAACAAGGACATCGTTCTTTTCACTATGGAGTATTAATGTGAAACAATTATCATTGATCACACATGCTGTTAGTGCCATTTTGCTGGCTAATACCTCGCTTGCAGCCGCTCAGCAGATTTCGCCGACATCGGTCAATAAGCCCATCCATCGCCTCAACCCCACAACAAACCCGATAAAAAGCCAGGTTGATGGTACCCAGACCTATATTATCCAGTTGCATGAGCCTTCAGTTGCGCAATATAACGGCGGCATTAAAGGTTATGCGGCAACCAATCCGAAAACCCGTTTACAAACATCACGTGTAGCCAAAGCTAATCGCGGGAAACTGGATGCTTCGGCCAGTCACGTCACAGCTTATCGTGACTATTTGCAACAGCGCCAACAAACCGTGTTGGGTAAAATTGCACAAACTACCGGTCAGGCCAGCGCTACACGACAGTTGCAGTTTGCCATCAACGGTATGGTGTTGCAGCTAACACCAGCGCAGGCAGAAAAGGTCAAAGCACTCAGCGGCGTTAAATCGGTAGAGGCCGACCGCAAGCTAAAACTCAGCTCCGATACCAGTCCGGAACTAACCGGCGCAACCGGAGTGTGGGCCGGTGCTACTTTGGCTGGCACCAGTGCACTGGGCGAAGGCACGGTGGTAGCTATATTTGATACCGGCATTAATACTGATCATCCTTCGTTTGCTGCCACCGGCGGTGATGGATACACCCATACCAACCCGCTTGGCAGTGGCAACTACCTGGGTGACTGTGCGGGAAGTTATCCGTCTTTATGTAACGATAAACTGATAGGCGTTTACAGTTATCCGTTAATTACCAATCAGTACGCCGATACCGACGTTTTCCCACCGGGATTACCCCGCAATGGTGAGGATTATAATGGTCACGGCTCCCATGTGGCTGGCACTGCAGCAGGTAATATTTTATATGACGTCCCCTCTGTAGGACTGGCGTACGATCTGGAAGAAAGCGACGGTTATGCCGGTGAATTCACTTTTGAGCAAATCAGCGGTATTGCCCCCCACGCTAATATCATTTCCTTCCAGGTATGTTTACCCGGCGAAAACGACGATGAATACAACGGCTGTTACGCTAACCTGGCAGTAACGGCAATTGATGATGCTATCGCCAGCGGTGTGGTAGATGCGATCAACTATTCTATTTCCGGCGGTGATGAGGTTTGGGGCAATACACTCAGTGAAGCCTGGTTATCGGCTAATAATGCCGGTATTTTTGTCGCGCATTCTGCAGGTAATGACGGCCCGGATGCATCAACCAGCGATAAACTATCCCCCTGGCTTACCCCGGTTGCCGCCACCACTCATGGCAGAACCCTGGATCTATCTAAATCCATTGGCAGTTTTACCGGTGGTTCCGGTGCACCCGCAACCATCAGCGGGCAAAGTAATACTGGTGCTATCACGGCAGATATTGTGTATGCCGGCGACTACCCTAACGCCAACGATCCAAACGGCGATCCCGCTCAGTGCCTTGAGCCTTATCCGGCAGGCACTTTTAATGGCGAGATAGTGGTCTGTGATCGTGGTGATATTGCCCGTATACAAAAAGCCATTAACGTAGCACAAGGCGGCGCTGGGGGTTATGTGCTGGCTAACGTAGAAGGCGGCGCAGAAAATCTGGTGCCCGACGAATACGTTATTCCCGGGATCCACATTGCCGCAAGCTATGGCGACAGCTTAAAAACCTGGCTTGCCTCTGGCAGTAATCACCGTGCCACCATTACTGCGACAGCAGGTATCCGCTCGGTAGACAGCAGCCTGGCCGATAAGGTCGCAAGCTTCTCCTCACGCGGGCCTAACACTCAGTTCAGTACACTGTTGCCGATGATAAGCGCACCGGGCGTAGATATTTACGCGGCCTATTCTGATGAACATTACGGCCATGAAACCACCGGCCCTGCCCCGGCAGACTATGCTTATCTGGACGGAACATCCATGGCGTCGCCCCATGTGGCCGGTGCGGCATTGCTGCTGCGCGAATTGCACCCGGATTGGAGTGCGGATGCCATTCGCTCGGCGCTGATGATGACAGCCGAAACCGATATTGGCTTAAACGGCAGTACCACCCAGGCCAACTGGCTGGATATGGGAGCCGGCCGTATTCAGATAGACGCGGCTGCCAATGCCGGGTTAATTATGGAAGAAACTCAGGCTAATTATGAGGCTGCGGATCCGAACAGCGGCGGTGAGCCTAAGACGCTCAATATTCCGGCCCTGGTTGATAATAACTGCCTGATCGAATGTACCTGGCAGCGCACATTTACCGCAACCCGTAATGGCACCTGGACATTCGGTCTGGATGATATGGACAGCGGTCTGGCCCTTGAAGCTCAACCGGCCAGTATGACGTTATCCGCAGGGCAATCGCAAACCGTAACCTTCACGCTAAGTACCTGGAACGTGGCTGACAACGACTGGGTATATGGTGATGTGCTCATTAATGGTAATGATAATAACCCTAAACATATGCCTGTCGCAGTGGTTGCTTCTAACGGCAATTTTCCGGACTTTGTAGAGCGTACCAGTCATCGGGATGCAGATTCTGCGGTCCTTGAAGACCTGTTGGCTATTGAGATTACCGATTTCACTTACGAGGTAACGGGCCTGACCATGGGCACCAAGGTGTCGGGCAATGTTGCCGAGGACAGCGATCCCAGCGATTTTTACGATAACCTGAACGACGGTGTGTATACCCTGGATGTAGTAGTTGAAGAAGGTACACCGCGGTTTGTGGCACAAACCACCGAATCAAGTGCACCAGATTTGGACTTGTATATTGCCTATGACAACGACAGCGACGGCGTTTTTGACGAGGATGAGCTCCTCGCCCTTAGTGCCGGTTACAGCTGGAATGAATATATCAGTATCGAGTCACCACCAGCCGGCACTTACCGGATATATGTCCACAACTTTACCGGCAGTGCCCTGCAGCAAGACAGCTTTACCCTGGACTACGCCCTGGTAGGTAGTAGCAGCGACGGTTCTCTGAGCATTGATGCTCCATCATCGGTAGCCTTACGCGAGTCTTTCGACATGCGCTTATTATGGTCTTTGGACAGCAGCATTCCGGGCGATCGGTTTTACGCCAGTGTTGCCCTGGGTAGTAGTGCACAAACCCCGGATAATCTGGGGATTATTCCGGTAGATATTATCCGTGGTGAAAACGATGTGCAGCTGGCAGTAGATGGCAGCGATCGTGTGTCGCCGGGCGATACGGTGGATTACACGGTAAATGTACTGGCCAACACGACTACCGAAGATCGTAACTACGAAATTGACGTAACCATTCCGGAAGGTACCAGCGTAGTTGCTGGCAGCGTTACAGATGGTGGCGCAGTGAACGGTGATACTATCAGCTGGTCGATTACCCAGAACGTCACAGCGGGTGTATCGGGCTATTCGGTTACCACACCCGCAACAGACGGTCAGTGCCGGGTTGATACCAACAGTAACTATGGCTACATCGACTTGTCAGCATTGGGTTATCAGCCTGTACAAGGCAGCGGTAGTGAACTTCTCGCCGCCTTCCCGATTGAGGTTAACGTTTTAGGCGAAAAATGGAATGGCATTGCGGTGTCTTCCAAAGGTTTTATTACGCTAGCATCCGCTGCCGTAAACGCCTTCCCTGCTATCAACCGTATGCTGGCCGATGAGTCTTACAGCGGTGCCGTATTAGCGCCACTATGGCGAGACTGGACTTTCAGTGATGACGCGAGCTCAGGGATCACTGTAGCGAACCTTGATAACGGCGCAACAACGGTTGTTGAATGGACAGGCTTACAATCTGGCGGTCATAGTGCCGACATGCAGGTTATCCTGAAACACCATGCCGGCCCCGGCGAACCCAGTGTGATTTATGCCTACCGGAATGTCAGTGTTGGCACTGAGTCATTAGCAGGTACTGTGGGATGGCAGGATCAGAACGGTAAACTGGGCACTACCCTGGCCTTTAACTCTGCCAATGCCAGTAACCCGGGTGGCGAAGTGGAATCGCTGATTCAGTCAGGAACAGTGTTATGTCTGACGCCACAAACGTCCACCACTGCTACAGGACCAGCAGATCTTGATTTCAGTCTGCAGGTAGACGCTAACGCCGAGCTGACTGGCTCGCTGGCAGTGACCGTTGCTTCACAAGTACCTAATATTGCGGGGACTCAGGAAGAAATTGGCGAAGTGAATACTGAAGTGCAAATGCACGCCGCTCCTGAACTGCTGATAGACGGCAGTGCACAAGCGATCATTAGCCTGACGGAATTACAGGCCTCAGTACTGCCAATCTCGGTTACCGAT
>JAYZXK010000227.1:0-12247 GCA_036141415.1 Pseudomonadota bacterium | reverse complement strand
ACGTAGAGTTGCCGGCCGGACAGGTAGAATCACTGAACCGGGATTTTGAGGTGCGTGTTGCACGGAGTTTTCTTACTCCCGAAGACTTTGCGGCGCTCACCGTGGCCATTGGTGCCGACGGTTACCTGGTACGTTTAGGCGATATAGCCAAAGTTGAGCTTACCGCGGTGGAGGATGAAACCGAGTTTCGCGGTGACGGCGTTAACATGATTGGTTTGGGGATTATCAAACAGTCAATAGCTAACACACTTGAAGTGGCGCGCTCGGCACGGGAGCAAATTGCCCGTATTGAACAAAGCCTGCCAGACAATATTTTTATTGTGCCAAGCTATGACTCCTCGGTATTTATAGAGCAGTCCATCTCAGAGGTATACAACACTCTGGGCATTGCCATGTTGTTGGTGGTCGTGGTTATCTATTTATTTCTGGGCAATGTGAGTGCCACCCTGATCCCCGCTGTCACGGTGCCGGTTTCCCTGATTGCGGCATTCATCGTTATGTTGGCGCTGGGTTTCTCGATTAACCTGCTCACCCTGCTGGCCATGGTACTGGCGATTGGTCTGGTAGTGGATGACGCCATTGTGGTGCTGGAAAACATTCACCGCCGCATTGAAATGGGTGAGCCGGCCATACTGGCGGCTTATCGCGGTACCCGCGAAGTGGGCTTTGCGGTTATCGCTACCACGCTGGTACTGATATCAGTGTTTGTGCCACTGGTATTCCTGGAAGGAAACGTCGGCCGCCTGTTTACCGAGTTTGCCCTGGCTATCGCCGCGGCAGTGGCTTTCTCAAGCGTAACAGCCCTTACCCTTTCACCCATGCTGGGCTCTATCCTGCTGAAGAAAAGCGAACGCTCCGGATTTGGCAACTGGCTGGATAACAGCTTTAAAAAACTGGAAGGCGGTTATTTTAACAGTCTGGGTAAAACCATTCATCAGCCAATCCTGATGATGCTGCTACTGGCTGTGGCAGTAGGTTTAATATACCAGCTCCAACAACGTATTCCGGCTGAATTCACGCCCAAAGAAGACCGTAGCAACTTCTTTATCATTATGCAGTCGCAGGAAGGCGCGAGCTTTGAAAGTAATTCACGTAACCTCAAACAAGTCGAAGACATTGTGATGGAGTACCGTGATGCCGGTGAACTCGACCGCGTCTTAGTGCGCGCACCAGGCTGGGGCGGCCGGGCTGGTATTGTGGTGGTGGGCGTTGTGCCCTGGGAAGAGCGGGATCGCAGCTCCTTTGAAATCATGGATGAAATCAGCGAACGACTGAATGTTATCCCGGATGTACGTGCCTTTGCGATTATGCGCTCAGGTATCGGCGGTGGCGGTTTTAACCGGCCGGTACAATTTGTGTTACAGGGCGATACATACGAAAACCTCGCTGAGTGGCGCGATATCCTGATCGAAAAAGCCTCGGAAAATCCTAAGCTGGTTCGCATTGACTCTGATTATAAATCCACCTCGCCGCAATTATTGATAGAGATAGACCGCGACCGCGCCGCTGATCTGGGCGTATCAATAAGTGATGTGGGCCGCACGCTGGAAACCATGCTGGGCCAGCGCCGGGTCTCTACTTTCCTAGACCGAGGTGAAGAATACGATGTGATTATGGAAGGCGTCGAGTCTGAATTCAGAAGCCCCAACAGTATTGAAAACCTCTATGTTCGTTCTGGTTATACCGGCAAGCTGATCCCGCTGGATAACCTGCTTTCCTTCAAAGAGCAGGCAACCTCAGCGCAGTTAAACCGCTACAATCGTATGCGCTCGGTTACTATCTCGGCTAACCTCGCTGCCGACTATTCGCTGGGCGAAGCGCTGGCATATCTGGAAAATATTGTAGAAACCGAATTACCTGATTCGGTGTCGATTGATTATAAAGGCGAGTCTCAGTTGTATCAGGAGTCTGGTAACTCGTTTGTGTTTGTCTTCTTGCTGGCGCTTTCGATCACCTACCTTATTCTGGCTGCCCAGTTTGAAAGCTGGGTGCATCCACTGGTGATCATGATGACTGTGCCACTGGCCCTGCTGGGGGCGTTTATCGGGCTGTATTTTGCTGGTATGACGCTCAATATCTACAGTCAGATAGGCCTGGTGATGCTTATTGGATTGGCGGCCAAGAACGGTATTCTTATTGTTGAGTTCGCCAACCAGTTGCGCGATGCTGGTGAGGAATTTGAACAGGCTTTACGTAAAGCCTCAGCAATGCGCTTACGGCCTATTGTGATGACCGGTTTTACTACTGTTTTCAGTAGTATTCCGCTGGTAATGGCCAGCGGTGCCGGGGCAGAGAGTCGTATGGCAATTGGTATGGTGATCTTCGCCGGGGTGCTGGTTTCGGCCTTTTTAACGCTGTATATAGTGCCCACCGCCTATTACTGGATGGCGCGACACACTGGCTCACCGCTTAAGCGTACTCATAAACTGGAAGAACTGGATGAAGATATTCCTTATGTTAAAGGGGAGTAATGCTTTCATCCAGGCTCACGAGCCGGTATGACGAGTACGTTTTAGGGCTAAAAAATTCCCTGTCATCCCGGAAGGTCTAACAGACCAATCCGGGATCTCATCAAAAGTCTGACAGCTTTAAACTAAGCGAGCTATCATATTTCCCTGTCATCCCGGAAGGTCCAACGGACCTATCCGGGATCTCCTTAAAAGTCTGACTGATTAAAACTTGGCGAACTATCATATCTCTCTGTCACCCCGGAAGGTCCAACGGACCTATCCGGGATCTCCTCAAAAGTCTGACTGCTTTAAACTTGGCGAGCTATGGATGATTTATCAGCTTTTTGTCGGGGTGCCGACAGCACCCAGGGGTGGCAGTGAGGCCACCCCTGGACCCCGCTCAGTTCTAAGTGTCGAAAAGCTTACTGGCTGACAAAAAGGTGAAACCTAACGAGGCAGAGCGGGCGTCCTGCCCGCGCTGCCCTGGCTCGTCGTCCTTGACGAGCCTACGCTTTCCCTGATCTTTTTGTCAGCCAGTAATTCGCCACAACAGAACCACAGTAAAAGCAGGTTGTTTATAATCCAATAGCCTTTTGGGGAGATACCGGCTCGTGGGCCGGTATGACGAGTACTTTTTACAACTTTTAGAAATCCTGTCTTCCCGGAAGGTCCAGCGGACCTATCCGGGATCTCCTTAAAAGTTTGGCTTGTGTGATATAGCTTTTCAGCAAAGGTTATTTAAACTCTACAATATCATGGTAGGGGGTCCCCGATATTTGCTGCGCAAATTCGGGGATGACGTGAAGGATGTATTGGCTCCTTCGCATCAGTTGTTTATCTGCCGAAAGCTTTTTGGGGAGATACCGGCTCGTGGGCCGGTATGATGAGTACGTTGTAGGGCTACAAAATTCCCTGATATCAGGCCAGCCAGCTGGATAAATTGAAACAGATGTAGAGTAGTACAGCGCTCCAGGCTGACAACACCACAATTATCCAGGTATTCAAACCGGCATAACTGGCTTGCGGTGTGGCCTTATTGCTGGTGGGTATTAAGCGGTTCGCCAGGTGGCCGCTGATAACCGTGACGGCAAAGCCAATGGCATTCCACCAGAACCAGAAAATCGGATTGTCGCTGAGCCATAAAAAGGTATTACTGAATACACCCAGTAATAAGCCGATATTGGCGGCCTTTGCGGTGATGGTTTTACTGTGGATCCCGAGTAAAAAGGTAGCCAGTACCGGGCCGTAAAACACTGAGCCGATTTTATTAATGGCTTCAATGATAGTGGGCGCAATGTCACCGGCAAACAAACTTAATACCAATGTTACCAGCCCCCAGCCGATGCCGGCGGTGCGGGCGAAACGCATGTATTCATCATCAGTGGGTTCGTGGCCTTTGTAGCGGCAGAAGTCTTCGGTGGTCACCGCTGCCAGACTATTAATCGCGGAGCTTAACGACGACATGGCAGCCGCCATAATCGCCACTACCAGTAAGCCAATAACGCCTTCGGGCAAATAGTTAATAATGAAAACCGGCATCATCCAGTCGGGTTGTTCTGCCGGGATCTGCGCTGCCAGCGATGGTGTATTCAGTACCAGTGCGCCTATCACTAAACCCGTGGTGCAATAAATCACCGTGATAGGAAAGCGGCTGAGCGCGACGGTATACATCACCTTGCGCAGATCCATTACGCTATGAGCCGAAAGCGAACGCTGGGCTTCCGACTGGTCACAGCCGTAATAGGAAGCGTAAAGTACAATACCGCCAAACAGCATGGGCAGGAGCCCGAAATCGTTCCCGCTCAGGCCCAGTGAGTTCACGTTAACCGCTTCCATTCTATCACTGTCGATAAGCGCCAGTGCAGCGTCCACTCCACCAATCATGTCCAATGCCACAAACAGGCAGGTGAGCGCACCGGCGAGGATGATAATCATCTGTATCGCATCACCGAACACCACTGCCTTCATGCCGCCCATGGCGGAGTAAATTAGCGTAATTACCCCAATCACCACAATACTGTGCCATTGCTCCAGCCCCATGGTGCCCTGCAAAATGAGTGAAATGGCGTAAATCATAATGGCGGTGGCAAAGGAGCGGCTGAGCTGGAACACAAAACTAATCAGCAAACGGGTGGAGCGTTCAAAGCGGCGTTCGAGGAAGTCGTACACACTCACCACACCGCTTTGGTGTAATGTGGGCAACAAACGCCATAGCATTAGCAGCACGGCAATGGGCAACGCCAGTTCATAAGACAACCAGATAAGGCCGCCGCCTTCCCGCAACCCCACAAATGCCGGGGCGGAGATAAAGCTGATAGCAGAGAGCTGGGTGGCCATCACCGACAGCGATAATGCCGGCCACGGAATCGTCCGGCCGCCAAGAAAATATTCCCGGCTGTTATGCTGATGACGAAAAGCCAGTCCCATGGCGAGTAAGCCAACAAGGTAAATCGCGATGATTGTGTAATCAATCCAGCCCAAAACACGCTCCCTGATTTGCTGTTTGTTAAACCAGTATGCTGATTTAGCAGTACAAATTCCAGTTGTGCTGATTAAAGTTTATCCTGACCACTGGTAGTTTGGTCGGCACTGGCTTGCATAACCCCACGGCTGCTGATTAGATAGTTATCGGATTATTTATACGACAAAAGGTTTAATGAATGGGCAGGCAACTGGCCGCTGTTTTATTAATATTGTTTGCCACCACGTCCTGTAGCAACAGTGACTGGCGTACTGCCAGTCGTGAGCCGGCGGGGATCGCGCCTTCGCCAGAACTGGTTCAGGATGCGGTGATCGAGGTTTATGCTGCCGATGCCTTTAGCTGGCGTGGCTGGTTTGCTGTGCATACCTGGCTGGCATTTAAAGAGCAGGGTGCCAAAGAGTATCAGGTGTATGAAGTAGTAGGCTGGCGCGTCAGAAGCGGCCTTCCGGCGCTGCGTAACTTCAAAACTGCCAGTCCGGACCGCTACTGGTATGGCGCCAGACCAGAAAAGGTGCTGTCGATTCAGGGCGATAAGGCGCATCGCTTGATCCCGGATATCGTGGCGGCTATCGACAGATATCCCTGGGCTAACGAATATACTGTTTTCCCTGGGCCCAATAGTAATACCTTTCCTGCCTGGGTAGGATTACAGGTACCTGAGCTGGAGCTTGATATGCCGTTTAACGCTATCGGAGCGGGCTATGCCGATTAGCTTTCCCTTTTAATTTTCTCGTTTAGCAACAGGATAACACTTAGTTGAGCAGCCAGATTCGGTTAACCCTCATTGCGTTTTTAAGCTATATGATCATGTCTGGTTTGTTAACTCAGGCTGGCGTGATCCTTAATGCCATAGCTGCCCAGCTTGACATGAGCGCCGCCAGGACCGTGAGTATTTTCTCCTGGCTTACCGGCGGCGCGCTTATCGGTACGCTTTTGTCTATGTATCTATATACCCGGTTTAGTGTGCGCCGCTTGCTGATAACCACATATTCGGTATTGTTGCTGCTGGGTCTGGCGTTACCGTTTTTAACCGGGGCCGGATATTCCACATTAGCGGTCGTATTTCTTGGCTTAGGCGTGTGCTGTGGCTGTGGATTATCCGGTGGAGCCGTTATTATCTCCCGCATCTATCGGGCACAGCGCAGAGCCTCGGCTTTTATCGCCACAGACTGTGCGTTTAGTGCAGCCGGTTTTATTTTTCCTACGCTGGCAGGCTGGCTGTTGGTCAGGGAGCTGGACTGGACGCTGAGTTATCTGGCAGTAGCTTCCCTTGCGATTATTATTTTGATCCTGGCTGCCACCTCTGCGTTCCCCGACACGCATCATGCTACATCAACCGACAGGAGCGATGAGCCTGCCCATGAGCGCGAGACGGCGCTGATGCAGTTTAAGCGTATTCTTACACCGCGGGTAGTGTGTTTTGCTATTGGCGTGTGCCTGTATCTTATTGCCCAGACAACCTTTTTAACCTGGGCGCCGAACTACCTGATGGCCTATTTTGACGCCAAGCCAGAAATGGCCGGGCAGGTGGTAGGCAATTACTGGGGCTTTTCTATTTTTGGTTTACTCACCTCGGTGGTATTGGTGAACTTTATCCCCACCCGCACCATGTTGCTGGTGGTGTCTGGCATTGCTATTACCTGCACAACGGCCTTCCTGCTCATTGAGTCGGTGGAGACGTTTCTGACGCTGGGCCTGGCCTTTGGGTTACTGACCACCTGCATTTATAAGATTGCGATTTCTGTGGGCACCCAGCAGATAGCAGATTCGCCCCCAATGCTGGTTACGCTGATGTTATTTAGCGGCAGTATAGGTAGCACACTGGCGCCGGTGGTTTCCGGTTTAGTGGTGGAAAGCAGCGACGAAAAAGGCGCACTGATGCTGGCGTTGGCTGGTTTTGTGGCGATGTTCGTGCTGTTTATTGCGGCCATGTTTCTGGAGCGCCTGGCAAAGCGACAAACACTCCCGGACCCTACTCAGCCAGAGAGTGTTTAGCCAGAGACATTTTTATGGCTGGTAGGCGTATTCGCTTAAACCAAGCTCATCAAGAACTTCATCAAGATGGGCTTTGGCTTCCTCTGTTGGGCCCGGGTAGTCTCCACTTATCGCTACGTTCCCCTGATACCCAATCTCGCGGCTGCCTGCTTCAGAGCAGAAATATGCCGCCAGCACCAGTGAACGTAAGCGGTTAAATACCGCCGCGGGTTGTTGCAGGCGCTGTTCGATATTGTTTCTGTCGTAGGCAATGTCATCGAGCAGGGCAAATTGTTCGCTTTCGTTAACCGCCAGAAACGGCTGGTCAAACCGGCGGACCGACTCTTCATCAAGCCAGATCAGCAAACGCAAAATACTGTCCCGATCCCGCTGTTGCTGAGCATAGGGCGCACTGACCCACTCATCAATCACATCCACAGCGCCTATTTGTAGCGCGCCGGGCTGACCGTTGCTCGCTGGCACCAGAATATCCGTTAACCGGGATACCAGGCCAATCTGCTCCTGAGTCAGGGTTTTTGGCCACGGCGAGGGTGGGGGCATAATGAGATTGGGATCCTGCCCGTAACCGGCCACGCTAATGGGTTCTATGTTTAGCGTTGGCCAGTCTGAGGCAGCAGCACTGACTTTGCTTTCGCTGGTGGCGCATCCGCTAAGGGCGGGTACGGCAGCACTGGCCAGCATCATGCCAAACAGTTTTAACGACTGACGACGGGTTAAGCCGTGAGAAGAATTGTTAGGGTTAGAATTTGTCATATTACAAAGCTCCCTGTTGGATCTGGCCTGCCAGCCAGTTAGCGTTACGCATGGCCAGCGTCATAATAGTGAGCGTGCAGTTTTTATGTGGGTTGGAAGCAAATACGCCGCCGTCCATCACAAACAGGTTCGGGCAGTCCCAGGTTTGCCCCCATTGATTGGTCACAGAATCTGTTGGTGAGTCGCCCATTCTGGCAGTACCCACTTCATGGATGATCTGGCCGCCTTTGGCAATGGCTTGTTCTGGCTGAGGCAGTTCACCCACGGTTGCGCCCATGGTTTCAAGCAGAGTTTTAGCGGTTTGCAGGCCGTGGGCTACCTGATTAAGTTCGTGTTCTGACCACTGCCAGTGGAAACGGGCAACCGGAATGCCCCATTTTTCGGTAACGTCAGGGTCAATATCCATGTAGCAGTGTTCATTAGGCAGCATTTCGCCGCGCAGGGCAAAGTACACACTGGCGCCATAATTGGCCTTGGCTTCATCTTTTAATGACTCGCCATACCCTGAGAAATCGCCGGATACCCAGGCGCCCGGTTCTCTGAAACCGGTACCCAGTTCAAAGTGATAACCACGGGGAAAATTCAGTTTATGTTGCTCATTGTGACCCCACCAGGGAATGAACAGGTGGTTGGCAGTATGGCCATCTTCGTTGTAGCGCGGGCGGTTTTTCAATGCCGGTATGGTCGCACCCAGCCCGGCACCGGTAGAGTCCATCAGGTTACGGCCCAGCTGGCCGCTTGAATTCGCCAGGCCATTGGGATGACCAGGCGACGCTGAATTCAGCATAATTCTGGCCGATTCACAGGCGCTGGCTGCCAGGATAACCACTGGCGAGTCCAGCGTTACCTCTTCGCTACTGGCTTTATCTATGTAAGTCAGTCCCGTGACCTTACCCTCGTCATTGGTATTTACCTGTTTGACCATGGCATTGGTGATGAGCTTAAAATGTCCCGTTTTGTGGGCCATTGGAATTAACGACGTCGTGGTTTGAAATGCCGCCCCGATGGAGCAGCCGTGACCACAGGGCGTGGCATAAAAGCAGGCTGCCCGGTCGTCTTTAGGCCGGGTCAGTACCGCGCGATGCATGGGAACCGCGGTAATGCCGTGCTTTTTCGCGGCAGCGGCCACCAGCAATTCGGGGATCCGCGGGGTGGGCGGTGGCTGCAGCACGCCGGGCGGGGAGTCGGGCATATCATCAAGCCCGGTGTTGGTACCACAAACCCCTACCAGGCTTTCGGTTTTATCGTACCACGGCGCAAGATCGGCATACTCAAAGGGCCAGTCTGCGCCCAGACCGTCGCGGGTTTTACCTTTGAAGTCATGTTCGCTGAAACGCAGGGAATAACGGCCCCAGTGGTTAGTGCGGCCGCCAAGCATTCGCGCTCGCCACCATAAGAAATCGGAGTCATCATCGGTGGTGTAGGGCTCATCAATGACCGACCAGCCGCCATCAACGGTGGCGTCGTAGTAGCCAAAGTTCTTGTCTGATGTGGCCGCGCCCATTAATGGCGCATCGGCATTGCGCTTAAACATCGGCGTTTCGGTTTTGGGATTATAGTCACGGCCAGCTTCGAGCATCAGTACATTTATGCCTGCTTTGGTCAGCTCGTAGGCGGCCATCGCGCCGCCAGCACCTGAGCCGACAATAACCACCTGATGGGCAAATTCTGTCATTAGCGTAACTCCCGGATTTTTATTTTTTTAAACCACACTTTGTCGCCGTGATCCTGGAGCCCGATATGGCCTTTGGTCTGGTCGCCAAAGCCTTCCCATTTGGCAAATTTACTGGCTGCTACAAGTTTGTCCCAGGTAGACGAATGCATCACGATGTGAACGGTCATTACGCCATTCTGCCAGACTTCCAGCACATCATTGTGCAATTTAATGCGCAGATTATTCCACTCTCCGGCGTCTCTGTAGGCCGCGGATGGTGCCACCACCATATCGTACAGTGAGCCAGAGCGATGAGAGTCGAGCTTGCTGTCGGGATGTTTTTCATTGTCGATGATCTGGATTTCAGGGGCATGGAAGAAAATATACTGCTCACTCTCATCAGCCAGAAAGAAAACACCGCTGTTTCCGGCCTCGGAAATCTTCCAGTCCAGGCTCAGTTCAAACTCGTCATACTGCTTTTCCGTAATCAGGTCGCCACTGCCACCTTTTGTAAGGGTGATGGTGCCGTTAGTGACTTGCCAGTTACTGCCTGCTTCGTCCTTTTGATAGTTACGCCAGCCTTTAAGTGACTTACCGTCGAACAAACTTTCCCAACCCTGCTGCTGTTCTAGAGCTGAGAGTGTGTTATCACTGGCGAGTACCGCGGTGGAAGCGCTTACAAATAATCCTGCTAAAAGTGTAATCAGTTTTTTCATTGTTGTTTTCCTGTTGAAATAGGCTGCTGAGCACACAGGCCCGCCGGGCCTGTGTGATGCAGGGGTTACTTAGCCTTTACGTGTTGTTCCAGCCACTGGTCCTGTTCCCACAGCATGTGCAGGATACTTTCCTTGGCGCGGTAGCCGTGGGACTCTTTGGGTAACATTACCAGTCGTGCTGTGGCACCAAGGCCTTTAAGGGCATTAAAGTAGCGCTCACTTTGCATGGGGTAGGTTCCACTGTTGTTATCAGCCTCGCCATGTATAAGTAGTAACGGGGTTTTCATTTTGTCGGCATGCATAAAGGGCGACATGGTGTAATACACCTCTGGAGCTTCCCAGTAAGAGCGCTCCTCAGACTAGAAGCCAAACGGCGTAAGGGTGCGGTTATATGCACCGCTGCGAGCAATACCGGCAGCAAATAAATCAGAATGAGACAGCAGGTTAGCCACCATAAAAGCACCATAGCTGTGACCACCCACTGCTACGCGCTGTCGGTCGATAAGTCCGCGAGCGTCAACGGCATCAATGGCTGCCCTGGCGTTAGCCACTAACTGGCTGCGGAAGCTGTCATTGGGCTCTTCATCGCCTTCGCCAACAATGGGGAAGGCCGCGCCATCGAGTACCACATAGCCTTTGTTTACCCAGTAAATGGGCGAGCCCCAGAACGGATAGGTAAACTCATTGGGGTTACTGGTATTCTGTGAGGCGCTGTTTTGATCTTTATACTCTCGTGGGTAAGCCCACAGGATCATCGGATATTGTTTACCCTCCTGGTAGCCAACCGGCAAATACAACGTGCCGGAAAGTTCCAGCCCATCATCGCGCTTATACGTGATGACTTCTTTTTTTACGCTCTGAATGGCTTTAAACGGATTTTCAAAGTCTGTCAGTTGCGTGAGTGATTGGTTGGTTAAGTGTCGGAAATAGCGGTTAGGGTATTCACTTTTCGACTCGATACTCACAGTGAGTTTTTGCTCATCAACCTTGTAATCATACAGCTCTTCAAGTTTGTTTGTGTAGGTTGATTGGTACAGGCGTTCTTTTTCCTGTGTTTGTAAATCAAGGCTGTCGAGGAAAGGGAATTGCCCTTTATCTGAATAGCCATCACCAAGCAAGAAAACTTTAGCACCATCCATTGCTAGTACGCTTTGGCCAAATTCATTTCGCTCAGTCACAAAAGAGCCCGGATTACTGTAGGCATCCTGATAATTGCGATCGAAAATAACCGTAGGCGCTTCAGTGCTGTCGCCTGGGTTAAACGCATAGGCTTTGGTATTACGGGTATTCCACCAGTAATCCTGGGCGATGGCGTAGTGGTCGTTACCCCACATCACGCGAGAAAAGCGATTACGGGTTTTAAGTAACAGCGACGGAGCGCCATCGAATGGCGGTTCCAGCGCGTACACGGCATCGCGATAGTCAACTTCAACAGCCGGATCGCCTTTATCCTGCGCTTCGGCAAAGACCAGCGTAGCGGGTTTATCATCGCGCCACTGGATAGCGCGGCGGCCCTCACGTGTGGCCATAAAGCCCTTGGGGAGATCCTCAATTAGCGGTACCGAAACAATGTCATTAACAAATTTGCCCTGTTGGGTATACACACTGGTGACCGATGGAAAACGGTTGTATTGCACCAGATAGCTGAACGGCTTGTTGTAGCGGGTAACCAGTACATACTGGCCATTGGGTGAAACATCAATATTGCCGTACATGGCCGGCGCCAGCCAGTTGGCGGTGTTGCCGTTAAGGTCCACTTTTACCAGCGTAGAGCGGGTTAACTGTTCAAAGTTAAATTCGTCATTCTTGTTTTTCAGCAGATCCTGATAGGTACGGTTTTGGGCTTTTTTACCGTCACTCACCGATACCGTTGGGCCGGTGGGGGTAGCAGATTCGGTGTTAATCAGCGGCTGGCGGTCTTCGGGGACCACTTTTACCAGCAGTGCAGAGCCGTCAGCAAACCAGTTGATCACATCACGCATGTTGGCGTTGAGAATGGCTTTGGTTAGGCGTTTGGCTTTAGCCGTTTTTAAATCCACCACCCATAACTCAATGCCGCTCGGGGTTTTATGGGTCATTGCCATTTTCTGTTGATCCGGCGACCAGGCAAAATTGGATAAGCGTGGGTTATCGGGTAATCCAGCGATTTCTACCGTTTGTTGACTGTTGATTCGCTGAATTTTTAAATCGGTATAAA
>JAYZXK010000226.1:0-3097 GCA_036141415.1 Pseudomonadota bacterium | reverse complement strand
GTCGGCTTTGACCGTTGGGAGCCTTAAATGCTGAATGCCGTAGTAGATATTGGTAAAACTCACATTAAGTTACTGGTGCTCGAGGATGGCCAGCAGCAGGCTTGCTTTACCAGTAAAAATGCTCCGCAGGATGGGCTTTATCCCCATGCCGATACGGATGGTATCTGGCAATGGTTATGTACCACGTTGAGCGCTTATCCCCGCTCGGGGGAAATTGCTGCACTGGTTGTGACTACTCACGGTGCCACAGCGGCCCTGATCAATCACAATGCTAAAGACCGCAATACAGCGCTGGTGATGCCGATAGTTGATTACGAGTTTGACGGCGTAGAAGAGTGTAACGGCGACTATGCCGGTGTTCGCCCTGACTTTTCTGAAACCCTGTCGCCACAGTTACCGGCAGGGCTGAATCTCGGTCGCCAATTGTTCTGGCTACAGCATAAATATGCCCAGGCGTTTGCCAGTGCGAGCCATATTCTTATGTACCCGCAATACTGGGCGTGGCGACTGGGCGGCGAGCCAGCCAGCGAAGTGACTTCCTTAGGCTGTCATACAGATTTGTGGCAACCGCAGGGCCAGGACTATTCTTCCCTGGTTGATAAATGTGATTGGCGAAAATACTTTCCGCCGTTACGCAAAGCCTGGGACGAGTTGGGCTGCGTGAGTGAACAGGTGGCCGGACAAACAGGTTTATCAACCAGCTGTAAACTCTATGCCGGGATCCATGATAGCAATGCCAGTCTGTTGCGTTATCTGCCAGCCGACAATAACAATGATCAGTCTCTGAACGTAATTTCCTCGGGCACCTGGACCATCATTATGCAAACGAACCGTCCGGTAGATAACCTGAAAGCGGCCCGGGATACACTGGCCAATGTGGATGTTTTCGGCCGCCCGGTAAACTGCGCCCGTTTTATGGGTGGGCGTGAATACGAAACCATCTGCCAGCTCCTTGGTGGCGATATCAGCATGGGAGCAGAAACCGAAGCCATTCAACAGGCTATCGATGAGCGCTGGATGGTCACCCCTGATTTTAGTCAGGGGAACGGGCCTTTTGGCCATGCTGAACCGGCTGTGCTGTGCCCGGATAAGCCCCCATCGCCCCAGGCTATCGCAACTTTGTACTGCGCGTTAATGATCGATCAGCGCCTTAACGATCTTAACGCCAGCGGAGCGGTATACGTTGAAGGGGCGTTTCTGAAAAACCCGGCGCTCTGTCAGTTGGTTGCGCAACTTCGGCCCCATCAGCCGGTTATGCTATCCGGTGATAATACTGGTACGGTCATGGGGGCGGCGGCACTGATTAACTTTAGCAACAGGCAGCAACAGGTTACCGAACTGGTACCTTGTACAGCTGCTACTTTTAGCCAGCTGACGCAGTACAAGGCGCTGTGGTACCAGGCAATTGCGACCCAGGCAGCTCAGTAGTAATCGTAACGAATCATCACAATCAATCATATTTTAGCTTTTATGATTGATTGTGAACAAATAGGTGACTATATTAACTCCCTGAACAACAACGAATATAAGGGCGGTATAATGCTTGAAAAGCAGCGTCATCAGCTGATTCTGGACATTCTGGATGAAAGTACTTTTGTTAGCGTGAGAGACTTGTGTAGTCAGCTGGACTCCTCCGAGGCCACAATTCGTCGCGATTTAAACAAGCTGGCTGATGCCGGAAAAATTAAAAAAATTCGAGGTGGCGCGCAGGTGCTCGACGAGCGTGCGGTTTCCAACATTAAGATTTCCGGTAACGCCTTTTTAGTCGACAAAGAGCGTAATACCGACACCAAACGCATGATTGCCAAAGCGGCTACTGAACTGTGTGAAGACGGCGAAGCCATTATTATTAACGGTGGTTCGTCGACCTTCATGATGTCAGAGTTTCTGGCTGACAGGCGGATGAATATCCTCACCAACTCCTTTGTACTGGCCCATGAATTACTCGAAAACAGCCAGAATCAGGTGACCTTACCCGGCGGCGAGGTGTACCGTAAACAAAGCATTATTCTCAGTTCTTTTGAAAACGACACCACGCAAAACTATCGCGGTAGCAAGATGTTTATGGGCTCTCCAGGCGTCAGTGAGTTTGGTGTAATGGAAACCGATCCGTTATTAATTCTGGCCGAGCAAAAGCTAAGAAAGCGGGCAGACAAACTAATTGTGCTGGTGGATAGCAGTAAAATAGGCATTAAAGGTAACCTTATCTTCTGCGGACTGGATGCGGTGGATACTATCATCACCGACAGCAACGCCGATCCACAGGCGCTCGATAAAATTCGTGAACAGGGTGTGAATGTTGTACTGGTAGAAGCCTGCGGCTAAGCCTAACACTCACTCTGAATGACTCCTACAGGGCCGGCATTGCCGGCTTTTTTGTGCCTGCGATACGCTTTATTAATCACCAGCAAGCAATAGACTTAAAATTAATGTAACCAATTTGTTACTTTATGATTGAATTTGATTGACATAGATTGATATGGATGTATATTGATTTTTATATTGATGGTTACATGCAATATAACGCCAAATTCGATTTATTGATTTCACAGGACACTGTTATGCCGTATAAGCCGGATGAGTATCAACACGTAAAATATTTATGGGAAGATCACATTGCCGATGAGCTGAGCCCCGTCGATAACCTGGTCTACCGCTCAAACAAGCTGGGAGAAGACCAGCGCATCACCAACACCGGAGGCGGCAATACTTCGGCTAAGCTAATGGAACCTGACCCGCTCACCGGTGAGCAGGTTGAAGTGTTGTGGGTAAAGGGTTCTGGCGGTGATCTACGCACCTCCACCCGGGAGAACTTCTCTTCATTGTACGAAGGCAAACTCCAGGCGCTGGATGAGGTGTATCAGGCTTATCCGGATAAAGGCTACAAGTCTGCCGGTGAAGATCGCATGGTTGGAATGTTTAAGCATTGTAATTTCTGCCTGAATCCTCGCGCTTCATCTATCGACACTCCGTTGCATTCAATGATTGACGAAAAACACGTCGATCACCTGCATCCCCATGCGGTGATTTCGGTGGCGTCCTGTCAAGATCAAACAGCCCGCCCCGACACCATCTGGGGCGGCAAGCTGGCTTATGT
>JAYZXK010000225.1:0-10528 GCA_036141415.1 Pseudomonadota bacterium | reverse complement strand
CGCAGGAAAAAATAGCAAACTTCAGCTTATCAATTACGCCCGTCGCCAGAGTACTGGTGGTACCGGTTACGGAGCGGTTTTCACTGGTAAAAAAGCGGTAGTAGAACGACCGGCCTGCAGGTAAATCCTGAACATCAATTTTTACGGTAAAATCGTTGTTGCGCGTGGTTTTTGCCACACCGTCGCGCAGCGGTGAACTGAAGTCCGGCGAGGTGGCAATTTGCCAGCGTACATAACCGCTGTCGTCGTTGTCGGCTGGTACCGCTCTGGTCCACAGAATCACGGCGCTGGTGGTTGGATCGCCACTGGCTACGCCATGGGTAAATTCAACGGCAGGGAAATACTCTTTGTTTTTTGGGGCTGAAGCACAGCCGGTTAACTGGGTCGACAGAGTAAGGCTACCGCCGAGTAAAGAAGAAAGTTTAATAAATCGTCGTCTGTCCATGGCGCTTTAATAACTGTAGGAAAAAGAATGCTCACTGTAGCGTAACTGGCGCAACTTGCCTACCTTCTGTCGCCCGTCGTAAAGCTTTGCATTTTGGCTGGGGTTGGACGATAGTTAGGTTTACTTAATCAGTGAGGGCAGCACATGGAACTTGGCGCATTTTCGGTAAGTTTATCGGTAAAAGACATTCATACTTCAAAAGCATTTTACGAGAAACTGGGCTTCAGTGAGTCTGGTGGTGACATTAATCAGAACTGGCTGATTATGCGCAACGGCAAAAATGTCATCGGACTGTTCCAGGGCATGTTCGAGGGCAATGTCCTGACCTTTAATCCCGGTTGGGATCAGGATTGTAAAACGCTGGACTCGTTTACATCTGTGCAGGATATAGAATCGGCCCTGACCGATGCCGGGGTGATTCTGACCAAGAAAACCGAGCCAGGTTCTTCAGGTCCAGAAAGCATTGCCATGATCGACCCCGACGGCAACGCAATTTTAATCGATCAACATGTCTGAGCTGCGGTAAACAAAACTGCATATCAGGTCAGTAGCATCGCTGACATATTTGTTTACAATCCTGTCTAACCGTTGACTGGCGCCTTGCGGCGCTTTTCTTTATGGTGTGCTGCGTGAAAATTCGTTCCGACAGTTGCATTATTAAGAGCCGGGTCGGAGTGAAAGTTTCAACTCAATATATTAACGCTGCATAAGGTAACATTTTAATGAAAAAGCTTTTGATTGCAGGTGTAGTTAGTGCTGCACTGCTTGGCGGATGTGCCACAGAAAAAGCTCAGGCGCCGGCCAGTCCGGTTGCTACGCCAGAGAGCGTAATGGTATCGCCTAACGACGACAGACAGTACGATACTTTTACTTTACCCAATCAATTAGAAGTGATGCTGGTGTCTGACCCGGCAGCCGAAAAGTCGGCCGCATCACTGAGCGTGAGTGTAGGCTTGCTACACGACCCGATGTCACAGCAGGGTATGGCGCACTATCTTGAACATATGCTGTTCTTAGGGACTGAACGTTACCCGGATACCAAAGGGTATACCGAGTTTATGACCGCTAACGGTGGCCAGCACAATGCCTATACGTGGCTGGATATCACCAACTACATGTTTAAAATCAATAACGATGCCTACGGCGAAGCGCTGGATCGTTTTTCTGATTTTTTTAAAGCGCCAAAGCTTTACCCGGAGTATACCGACAAAGAGAAAAATGCCGTCAATGCGGAATGGTCCATGCGCCGCGAGATGGATTACTTTGGTCAGTTTAAACTGGCGCGCAGCCTGATGGGCGACCACCCGGCTAACCGCTTCCTGATTGGTAACCTGGAAACCCTCGGCGATAAGGAAGGCAGCAAACTCCACACCGAAACGGTGAACTTCTACGAGCGTTACTATTCGGCCAACATTATGAAGCTGGCGATGATCAGCAACCGTCCGCTGGACGAAATGAAAGCGCTGGCAGAAGAATACTTTGGCAATATTGAAAACAAGAACATCGATAATCCAACGGTTGACGATAAACTCGACTTTGCCAAAGTGGGCGGCAAGCGAATTCATTACGTACCCAATGAAGACGTTAAAAAACTCAACATCGACTTTACTATCAGTGATAACAGCGATGAGTTTGCCACTAAGCCTAACCAGTTTTTAACTTACCTGATTGGCTCTGAGATGCCTGGTACGCCGGCTTATCAGTTAAAAGCCATGGGGCTGATTTCTAATCTGTCTGCCTCTGCGTCGTCGAACATGTATGGTAACTACGGTTCGTTCAGCATCAACATCGATCTCACCGATGCGGGCATGCAAAACCGCGAAGCCATTGTGGCTGTGGTGATGCAGTATATCGACCTGATCCGTGAGCAAGGGGTAGATGCTAAGTACTTCAGCGAAATTCAGACCAGTCTGAACAACCGATTCCGCTTCCTGCAGAAATCCGATGAATTTGGCTATGTGTCGAATCTGGCGGCAGCGATGCAGGAAGTACCGGCTAAGTTTGCGGTATCCTCGCCGTATTACTATGAATCCTTCGATGCTGAGGCTATCGAAGAGGTACTGGCACAGTTAACGCCGGAGCGCGTTCGCATCTGGTACATCAGCAAAAATGAGCCATCAGACAGCCAGCTTCATTTCTATGACGGTAAATATCAGGTTGATACCATCAGCGAAGAAGAAATTGCCAGCTGGCAACAGCCTGCGCAAATTGCGCTGAATTTACCGGCCGTCAATACGCTGCTACCGGAAGAATTTGCCCTTAAGCCGCAAACACCACAGGAAAAACCAGAGCTCGTGATTGATGAAAACGGCGTTAAGGTTTGGTCGTTCCCCAGTCAGGCATTTACCGAGCAACCGCGTGGTGAAATGACCGTTTATATCAATTCAGGTGTGCCTGAGTCAGATATTAAAGCAACAGTAATGACGGCTCTGTGGCAAGACCTGTACAGCCTGCAACAAAGCGCGCTGATGACTGAGGCCAGCATTGCCGGGATGTCGCTGCGCTTTAACGATGGCAATGGTATCAGTCTGGCTATAGGTGGCTTTACCGATAAACAGCCTGAGTTACTGACCAAAGCCCTTGATGCACTGGTAGTTGACGTTAATGAGCAGAACTTTGCCCAGGCAGTCGATCGCTACGTACGCGGTTTGCAGAATGCTGGCAAAAAATTCCCGTTCTATCAGGCGTTTGATGCGTATAACAATCTGATCCGTGAAGGTAACTTCAATACGGAAGCGCTTATCAGCGCGGCTGAGTCGTTAACGGTGGACGATATGCAGGCGTTTATGCAGGCTCTGCTGAGTGAAAACCAACTGCGTATTTTTGCCTTTGGTAACTATGACAAGGCCGATCTGGACAATGCGGTAGCGCTAGTGAAAGGCGCTCTGCCGGATGATCGCACCAGCGTAAATTACGATATGCGTGAGTTCTGGCAGCCACAGGCTGAACAGACCCTCGTCTGGCAGCAGGATCTGACCGTTGCCGATGTGGCGCTGATTGATGTGATGGTGCATCCAACACCAGGTTTTGATACCCGCGCTGCCGGCACGGTATTGCGTGGCCATTTCAGAACCGTCGCCTTTGACAAGCTGCGTACCGAAGAGCAACTGGCTTACGCGGTAGGCGGTATGGCAACCAGCATTGGTGATTATACCGGTTTTGCAATGTTTATTCAGACCCCGGTGAAAGACGTGGCGGCCATGCAGGCGCGTTTTGATGAATTTAAAACGCAATACAAAGTCGCACTGGATGCCTTAACCGAGGAAGAGTTTGCCAAGTTAAAAACCAGCGCACTGGTGTCGCTGAAGGAAGCGCCTAAAAACATGCGCGATGAAGTGGTACCGTTTATTTCAGACTGGTATCGCGAGAAATATGACTTCGACAGCGAGCAGAAACTCATTGCTGCAGTTGAGAAAGTGACTCTGGAAGATGTTAAAGCGTTTTATCAGCAAACCATGCTTAACGACAAGGCAGCGCGGATCTCTGTACAACTGCGGGGTACCAGCTTTGTGGAACAACCCTTTGCAGATATTGAAGGGGCCACCAAGGTTGAGGATCTGGCTGGTTTTCACGAGTCGATGAAAAAACAATAAGCCACAAGTGCTTTACTGCAAGACAATTAAAAACGGTGGCAAAGGCCACCGTTTTTTTATGCCGTTGTCCGTTATATACTGACGCCGCTACAATTCTTCTACGCAATTGAGTATTTAATGAGCCAGATTAGTATTATACTGGCAGCAATACATCAAACCACAGAGTTTATATGACAGATGATCCGCACTACGAGCGGGAAAAAGCCAAGTACGACAATCCGGTAGCCAGCCGCGAATATTTGCTGGAAACCCTTAAAGAGCATGGCAAACCCATGACCTTCATGGACATTTGCCAAAGCGTAAATGCCCAGGACGAAGACAGCCGGATTGGCATTCAACGACGCCTGCGCGCCATGGAGCGTGAAGGGCAAATTCAATTTACCAAACAAAAGCGGTATGCCGTTCTGCAACAGGAGCAGCTTATCCGCGGGCGAATAATAGGTCACCGTGACGGTTACGGTTTCCTGCGTCCCGATGACAACTCCGGCGATTTGTTTATCAGTGCCGGGCAAATGCAGATGTTTATGCACGACGACAGGGTGGAAGCCCGCGAGAGTGGTACAGACCGCCGTGGTCGTCGCGAAGCCTACATTAATCAGGTAATAGAGCCCCGTAAGGAGCCCATTGTTGGCCGGTATTTTACCGAACAGGGCATGGGGATGGTTATTCCTGATGACAGCCGTATCAACTTTGAGATCATTATTCCACCAGAACACGCCCACGGTGCCAGACAAGGCAATGTGGTGGTGGTGGAAATTACTCAGCGCCCCCGTCGACGGGTCAGCCCGGTTGGCCGGATTATTGAAGTACTCGGCGAGCACATGGCGCCGGGGATGGAAATTGAAATGGCCCTGCGCACCTTCGATATTCCCCATCAGTGGCCTAAAGGGGTTACGCGCCAGATTGAAGGGTTAACCGACAGCGTTAAGGAAGAAGACAAAACCGGCCGCGTCGACCTGCGTCAGTTACCGCTGGTGACCATCGACGGTGAAGACGCCAGAGACTTCGACGACGCCGTATTCTGTGAGCCGCTGGATAACGGTGGCTGGCAGTTATGGGTAGCCATTGCTGATGTGAGTCAGTATGTGACGCCGGGCAGTGCGCTGGATGCCGAAGCGCTGGAGCGCGGTAACTCGGTGTACTTCCCTGAGCAGGTTATCCCCATGTTGCCGGAAGTGTTATCGAACGGTTTATGCTCACTGAATCCTGAAGTTGACCGGCTGTGCATGGTATGCGAAATGACCATCAGTCCGGCGGGCAAGCTGGAGAATTACCAGTTCTACGAAGCGGTGATGAATTCCCATGCCCGCTTTACCTACAGCAAAGTGTGGCAGATTTTAAGCGGTAACAAAGAGCTTCATCAACGTTATGAAGAATTTGTGCCTCACCTGCGCCACTTACACGATCTGTATCGCGCACTTAAGAAAGCCCGTGCTCAGCGTGGTGCCATTGAGTTTGAAACTCAGGAAAGTAAATTTGTTTTCAATGCCCAGCGCAAGATTGAAAACATCGTGCCCATTGAGCGTAACGATGCCCATAAGCTGATTGAAGAATGTATGATCATGGCCAACGTTAGTGCGGCCTTGTACATTGAAAACAATAAAGCGCATTCGCTGTTTCGCGTGCACGACAAACCTGATGCAGACAGACTGACCGCGTTTACCTCTTATCTGGGTGAAGTAGGGATCCCGCACAGCATTGTAGAGGGCGCCTCGCCGGCCGATTTTACTGCGGTGGTCAGCAAAACCCGTGGTCGCCCTGATCAGGAACTGATCCAGACCATGCTGCTGCGCTCCATGAAGCAGGCTATCTACGATGGCGATAACATCGGTCACTTCGGCCTGGCACTCGACGCGTACGCTCACTTTACCTCGCCGATTCGACGTTATCCGGATCTGGTGGTACACAGAACGCTTAAATCTATCCTTAAAAAACAAGGGCAGACGGTTCATGGTGCCAAGTCATACAGCGAAGAGGAAGTCGAGCAGTTAGGCGAACAGTGCTCCATGACTGAACGCCGTGCCGATGATGCTACCCGGGACGTCAGCGACTGGCTCAAATGCGAGTTTATGCAGGATCACGTGGGCGAAACCTTTGAAGGGGTAGTAAGCTCGGTAACCGGTTTTGGCATTTTTGTGCGCATCACCGAATATCATATCGATGGTTTAGTGCATATTACCTCCCTCGACGATGACTACTACCGCTACGACGAAGTGAAGCAAACCCTCAGCGGCGAAAGCGGCGCCCGCCAGTACCGCTTAGGCGATCAGCTGGAAGTAAAAGTAGCAGCTGTGAATCTGGACGAACGTAAAATCGATCTGGTGCTCGACAATAAGTGGTTGCGTTCCCAGGGCGGCAAAAAAGTCAAAGTGGTCAACAAGCGCAGTGGTGACGAAAAACCTGCTGGCCGTCAGCGTCGTAATGCTAAAGACGGCGAGAAGAGCGGTGCGAAAAACTCAGGTAAATCACGACGTAAGCCAGCGGGAAAGTCTGGCAGTACAGCTAATAAGCGCGGTAGCTCCAAGAAGGGGCGGCCGGCAAAAGGTAAGAAAGGTTAATGGCACAGCAAGAATGGTTATACGGCCTGCACGCCATGCAGGCGGTAATTGAAAATGAACCCGAAAGATTGATTGAAATCTGGGTGTTGAAAGGGCGTGATGATGAGCGGTTGATTAACATTGTTAATCAGGCCCGCCGTTTCGGTGTCTCGGTGCAGTTTTGCAACCGTAAAGTGCTCGACGATAAAGTTAAAGGTGAGCAGCATCAGGGGATTGTAGCCCGGGCGAAGCCAGCCAAAACCTTAGATGAAAGCGATTTGGACCGGCTGCTGGACTCAACCCCGGTGCCCTTATTGCTGGTTCTGGATGGAGTAACCGATCCGCATAATATCGGTGCCTGCCTGCGTACCGCCGACGCGGCCGGTGCACACGCACTGATAGTACCGAAAGACAAGTCCGGCGGACTTACCGGCACGGCGCGTAAAGTCGCCTGTGGTGCCGCTGAAGTGGTGCCTTTTATACAGGTCACTAACCTGTCGCGAACCTTAAAACAGCTGCAGGATAATGGAGTTTGGGTTATTGGTACCGCCGGCGAAGCCGAGCAACTGATTTATGATTGCAAGCTAAGTGGCCCTATGGCGTTGGTCATGGGCGCCGAAGGCAAGGGCATGCGCCGGTTAACCCGCGAAACCTGTGATGAACTGGTAAAACTGCCCATGGCTGGCAGCGTATCCAGCTTAAATGTGTCGGTGGCTACCGGGGTATGTTTATACGAGATTGTCCGCCAGCGCGGCCTTTAAGGTTCTAACCGATGGAAAGCATAGCCCAGCTCGAACGGTGGATGAAGGCCATTTCTGAGCCCCATATTGTGCTTGGCTATGGCAGTCTGATGAACAGTGACTCCCGCAGTCGTCATTCAGGTATTCCCCATGAAGGTGTTGAAGTTGAGGTGTTTGGTTTCGAGCGGGGCTGGATCACGCGCTCTGAACCCGAACTGCAAACCTACGTTGGTGCCTATCAGAAAAAAGATGGCTGGCTGAATGCGCAGCTTGTGCCTACCCATCTTGATCCGGCGCTGCAAAAGCGGGAGCAGGACTACCGCTTTACGCCGGTGACGATCGACCAGTTAAACTTTGAACTGTCTGATGACCTTACCGAGCGGTTGATTGAGTGGTTAAAGCAGCGCGATATCTGGATTTGCGAGTCGTTAAAGGTTGCGCCATCAAGTGTCGACTATCCGGTCCATCAAAGCTATATCGACACTTGTCTGGCCGGCTGCCTGGAGTTAGGCGGCGAAGCAGCCGCCCGGCGTTTTATCGCCTCAACCACAGGTTGGCAGCATCACCGGGTTAACGATCGCGAAGCGCCTCGCTACCCGCGGGCGGCAGTGGTCAATCCGGCTTACTTTGCGGTGATCGATCAGTTGCTGGATAACCCGTCATGATCCTGGAGTCTGAGCGGCTGAGGCTGCGACGGCTAAGCCGGGATGATGTGGATTTTATTCTGGCGGTAACCAACGATAAACAATGGCTGACGTTTATCGGCGATCGCGGTGTTCACAACAACGGTCAGGCCAGCCAGTATATAACCGTAGCCAGTGACAGCTTCGCAGCCAAAGGTTATGGCTTATGGTTGGTTGAAGCCATTGATGCAGAGAGCGATCCGCGCATTGGACTGTGTGGCTTTATCCGCCGCCCTTTTCTGAGTTGCCCCGATCTTGGCTATGCCTTTTTACCCCGGGGGCGCGGCAAAGGCTATGCCTGTGAAGCGGTAAACCTGGCGCTAAGCTGGGCTTCCTCTCATACTAATGAGCGTCAGGTCAGCGCTATTTGCCGGCCAGATAACCTTGCTTCGCTGGCAGTACTTCAGCGCACGGGTTTTAAGCGCATGGGCAGAATATTTCAGCCGCAACAACTACCTCACGATTTCTTTCTGCGCCCTTTGCAGCAGGCTTATTAACATCGCCTGGCTAAGCCAATTCCGCTTTAACTTGTGAAAGATATGCTATACTTTAGTAGATAATATACACAATTTGTAGAAAGCATATTCTAATCGATCTCATTTATGCAGGGAGCTGAGACGTCTTGGGCTTATTCGCATCTACCAAAACCCAACTAACCCTCATTAGCCAGCGATATGGCAGAAAGCTGACGCTGGTGGCGGTGGTGTTGTTCCTGACGTTTGATTTCGTTGCGCTTTCGCTAAACGTCTGGCTGTCTTATCGCATTGAAGCGGCCGCCATCAACATCAACCTTGCCGGCAGGCAACGGATGCTCAGCCAGCGTCTGGTGAAAAACCTGCTGATGATGGAAAACGCCTACACTAACGAAGCAGCCTATACTGCGGCGCTCGCTGAACTGCGGGAAACCTTTGACCGTTTCGACCTCACCCTCGATAGCTTCCATCGCGGTGGACGAACGTTTTCGGCCGACCACAATGTTATTGAAGTGGCGCCTTTAACCAGTGAAGCCACTACTCACATTGTGCAACAGGCGTTGCTGGAGTGGTCACCTCTCAGGCAAAAAGTCAGACAGCTCATTGGTCGGGAATACGACCATTTGCTTCTTCAGCAGGCCATCGATGTAGCACAGCGAAAAAATCTAATGTTACTCGATTTAATGAATAAACTGACCGTTGAGCTTGAACGCGAAACCCAGGCTGAAGCCATGGCGATTCGCTTTTATCAGGGGCTGGCTTTTTTCCTGGCTATTATTAACTTTTCCCTGGCAATTTTGATGTACCGCTTACGGGTACGAAAAGCCATTCACTCTGTGGATTTAGTCGATAATATAGTGAATAAGATCGCTGCAGGCATTCTGGTAGCTGATGAAAGTCATAAAATTATCAGAGTAAATAAGCTTATGGAAAACATGAGTGGTTACGCTACGAGCGAGCTGCTTGGCCGCAAAGTTGATACTTTGTTGTATGAACATGAAGGTGAAATGTTCGGTGTACGTAAAATTGGCGAGCAATATCATTGTCAGGTAGAGGTTAGTAAAGTCATGATTGGTAACCGGCCTGCAACCGTGTTCACTATTATTGATGACAGTCAGCAAAAGGCGCAGCAGCAGGAACTTACGTTACTGGCTTATCACGATCAGTTAACGGATTTACCCAATCGCCATTTGTTTAATGACCGTTTGGCGGTAGAAATCAAGCATGCCCTGCGCCGCAATGAAAAAATCGCCCTGTTGTTTATTGATCTCAACGGGTTTAAAGGCGTTAACGATCGCTATGGTCATAAATTTGGGGATTTATTACTGGGGCGTGTTGCTGTCAGAATGAAGCAGACCGTACGGGATTCCGACACCGTGGCACGGCTTGGCGGCGATGAGTTTACCCTGCTGCTCACTGACATTCAGTCTTACAGCATGTGTAAGGCGCTGGTGGATAAAATCATTGACGCGATTTGCAAACCCTATCTTATTCAGGAGGTTCTGGTTGAGATTGGCGCTAGCATCGGCGTGGCCTGTTTTCCTGACGATGCAACCAATGAGCAGGAATTGTTGAGTCTGGCGGATAAAGCCATGTATCGCTCTAAAGCCACCGGCGAAAGTTGTATTACCTTCGCCAGCGACTGGCTGTCACATAAACCCGAAAAGCATCAGGTGGATCAAAACTGAGGCGGCAGCAACTCCACTTTATTGATAATAATCGGTTCTACCGGCGCATCGGCAAAACCAATGGTGGCTTTGTATTCAGTTGCTACTTCGCCCATGGCATCAACCACTTCATAGCCTTCTACCACTGCCCCAAACACTGCGTAACCCCAACTGCGACCAGGGTCGAGATTATCGTTTTCATCCAGATTAAAGAAAAACTGACGGGTGGCAGTATGCGGATCGTTCTGTCGGGCCATTGCAACCGAGTACATGGTATTTTTCAGGCCGTTGCCTGACTCGTTAAAGATGGCCGGATAAGACGACTTCTCTTCATAATCTACGGTGTAACCACCGCCCTGAACGATATAACCGGGAATGATGCGCTGAAAA
>JAYZXK010000224.1:0-2575 GCA_036141415.1 Pseudomonadota bacterium | reverse complement strand
TTACTGGCCGTGTTGTGTCTGGGGCTGGTGGTTATTAACAATGAAATGCTGGGTGACTACCGTATCGACCTTACCGAGGATCAGGTGTATTCCCTGTCTGATGGGAGCCAGCGGGTGTTGAATGATATCGATGAACCCATCGTACTTAATTTTTATTTCTCTGATACCGCCTCTAAGGGCATGACGTCGTTGCGTAACTACGCCAACCGGGTGCAAAGTTTACTGGAAGAGTATGAATCCCGGGCAGACGGCAAGATTACCTTAAATGTTATCGACCCTGAGCCTTTTTCAGAAGCTGAAGACCGGGCCAACCAGTTTGGCCTTACCGGCGCAACCCTCGGCCCGGTAGGCGACGCCATTTACTTTGGTCTGGCTGGCACGAATGCGGTCGATAATCAGTTTACGATAAACTTTTTCGATCCGCAGAAAGAACGATTCCTCGAATACGATATCAGCAAACTGATCTATCAGCTCAGTGAACCTGAGCCCGTCCAGCTAACGCTGCTTACCGACCTTAATCTGATGGGCGGGCAGAATCCGATGAGCGGTCAAATGACGCCCGCCATGACGTTTTACAGCCAGCTAAGTCAGTTATACGACATAACAACCATTGGCAGTGATGCCACACAAATTCCGGAGAATACCGACGTGCTGGTGGTTATTCACCCGCAGAATCTGAGTGAGGCATTGCAGTATTCCATCGACCAGTTCGCCATGCGGCAGGGGCGGATATTGTTATTTGTGGATCCCCACTATGAGTCGGATGCCATGGCCATGATGGGCTCTTTGGAAGCGAACAAGTCTGACTTTACCTTGCTGGAAAGCTGGGGCATTAATGCCGGGCTGGATTCGGTGGTACTTGATGGACGTCTGGGACTGGATATTCGTACGCCTGAAGGGGCGGTAACCCGCCACCCCGGTATAATCGGGCTGACCGGTGAGCAACTTAATCGTGAGGATGTGATTACGGCTAATCTGGAACTGGTCAACGGTTCGTCCTTTGCGCCTCTGACGCTGATTGAAGGCAGTAATTTAACCCTCACGCCACTGGCTTATTCCTCTGCCGATGCGGTGATAGTGGATGGCGCTGAGTACGCTATGACTCAGGATCCACAAGCATTGCAGCGCATGCTTGATGGTTCAGACTCCCAGCGTGTCACCCTGGCAGCACGGTTTAGTGGTCCGGCGACTTCGGCGTTTACCCAGGCACCGGCAACAGAATCCGCCAGCGAGCTTAATATGGCCCACGTGAGCCGAACCGCTAAATTAAACCTGATTGTGTTTAGTGATGCCGACCTGCTGGCGGACCGCTTTTGGGTGCAGCAGGCGAATTTCTTTGGTGAAACTATATATACGCCATTTGCCAACAATGGTGACGCTATTATCAACGCCAGTGAAAACCTGGCAGGCAGTGATGCACTGATCAGTATTCGCGGCCGGGGTACCTACGCACGGCCGTTTGAACAGGTGCAGGCATTGCAGGTAGCGGCAGAAGCTCGCTTTCGCGAACAGGAAGAGCGTCTGCAAAATCAGCTCCAGCAAACAGAAGAACAGTTAGCCCGGCTGCAAAATGTGCAGACTGAGTCTGGTGCGCTAACGCTGACTCCTGAACAACAGGCAGCACTGGATACGTTTATTGCACAGCGCAACGAAATCCGCCGGGAACTGAGGGAAGTTCGTTATCAGCTGGAAAGGGATATCGACCAGTTGGGTAACTATCTTAAGCTGTTAAACATTGCCATCAGCCCATTATTACTGGTAACTGTGCTGTGGGGACTGGCGCGTTTGCTGCGTCGCAGAGCAGGCAAGAAAACACTGGAGGCCATCGGATCATGACCCGTGTTGTTATATTATTTTTACTGGTTGTAGTGACTTTGGGAGCCGGCTACTACCTGGTGATTGAACGCCACCCCGAGCAGACTTCTCAGTCTCATTTACTGTTGGGCGGACTGGCGTCACAAAGTCACTCGCTGACGCAAATAACTATCGAAAATACAGCAGGACCGCTGTTTAAAGCGCGTCGGCAAGGCGAGCTGTGGCTCGCTACCCACCTCGATTCAGTAATGACCTTTCCGGTTGATGTGGAAAAACTGGCTGGCTTCGTTAGTGCCCTGTCCCAGGCGCATATTATTGAACCAAAAACCGCTAAGGCCTCGCGCTATGCACTGCTAGGCGTAGAGCCTGTTACTCAGCCAGGCGCACAAAGTACGCTGTTAACTATTGCCACGGATACTCAGCAATGGCGCGTGATACTTGGTAATCTGGCGTCCAGTGGCGTGGGCCGTTACGCGCGGGAACCTTCGCAGCAACAAAGTTATCTGATAGACGAAACCCTGTCGTTACCGCTTACGCCGTATGAGTGGTTGTTGCCAGACGTTATTGATGCCGGACTCACAACGCTTAAGTCTATCGTTATTGATGATAACCCGGCGTTTACTCTTTATAAGGGAACCGACGGCAACTGGCAGCTCAGTGAGAATAAGTTACCGCTGGCCTATCCTGGCGTTCTGGCTCATACCCTGAACGACATTGTTAATTTCGAATACGACAGTGTTGAACCGCTGCTTAATAAGCC
>JAYZXK010000223.1:0-5615 GCA_036141415.1 Pseudomonadota bacterium | reverse complement strand
CAACCACTTCAGCATAAATAGTGGCGCCACGGGCCAGAGCGTGTTCAAGTTCTTCAACCACTACCATACCGCCACCGCCAGAGCTGACAAAACCGTCGCGGTCAGCGTCATAAGTACGTGATGCTGTGGCAGGGTTGTCATTATATTTGGTCGATAACGCGCCCATAGCATCAAACTGTCCAGACAGTGCCCAGCTCAGTTCTTCACCGCCACCGGCAAATACCACATCCTGCTTGCCCAGTTGGATCAGTTCCAGCGCATGGCCAATACAGTGAGCACTGGTGGCACAGGCTGAAGAAATTGAATAGTTAACACCTAAAATTTTAAACGGTGTAGCCAGACAGGCAGAGACGGTAGACCCCATACAGCGCGGCACCATATAAGGCCCAACACGCTTAACGCCTTTTTCTCTGATAACGTCTGCGGAACCCACCTGATTGAACGACGAACCACCGCCAGAACCGGCAACAATACCAGTGCGAATATTAGAAACCTCAGACTCTTCCAGCCCGCTGTCAGCAACTGCCTGTTGCATAGCAACATAAGCATAGGCTGCGGCATCACCCATGAAGCGCATGGCTTTGCGATCGATATGCTCTTTAAAATCGATATCCACATTGCCCCACACCTGACTACGCAGGCCCATTTCTGCAAACTCTTCGGAAAAGGTAATACCAGATTTGCCTGCTTTGAGTGAGGCGGTAACTTGTTCTTGATTTATGCCGATACTGGATACAATACCCAGCCCTGTAATAACTGCTCTTCTCATAATTATCCTTTTGCGTTAGTGCCGCATATGGTAATGATTTTATGACACTAAGTGGTCTGCTCTTTTGCGACCCTGTTCTACGTGATTTGGTAGCAAATTTCCACCACAATCCAAGATTTTTACCATTGTAGTGTATTTCGACCGCGATGTCGGCTTCAGGTTCGATTTCTATCATGCGTTTACTATTACTGCTATTATAGCGCGCTTTTAACGATTAACCCGAAACACCACGCCATGAGTAAACGCCTGCAATCTGCCAACGTCCATTTTAACGAAACCGGAACGCCGGTGGCAGACAGCTTTGATGATGTCTATTTCTCTAACGACAGCGGTTGTGATGAAACCCAACACGTGTTCATTAATGGTAACGACCTCGCCGAGCGCTGGGAAGACTGGCGGGCAGCGCACTTTATCATTGCCGAAACCGGTTTTGGTACCGGCCTTAACTGTATTATTGCCATGCAGCTGTTTAAACAGTTCAGAGCGGCTAAGCCTGCTCACCCGCTTAAGCGGTTATTTATTCTCAGTACCGAGAAATTTCCGCTGGCAGTAGCCGACTTACAGAATGCCCTGGCGGTATTCCCGTCGGTCAGCGAAGAAGTCCATGCCCTGGCAGAACGATACCCGCCTGCACTTGCCGGCTGTCACCGAATGAATTTTGAAGCCTGGCATACCAGTATCGATTTATGGCTGGGTGATGTACACGAGTTACTCCCACAATGGCACTGCCCGCAAAACGGTTTGGTGGATGCCTGGTTCTTAGATGGTTTTGCGCCCAGCAAGAATCCTGATATGTGGACAGACGCGCTGTTCACTCAGATGGCTCGCTTAAGTAAAACCGGCGCCACCCTGGCTACCTTCACCGCTGCCGGGGTGGTTAAGCGTGGTTTAAAAGAAGCTGGCTTTGAGATAGCCAAACGTAACGGCTTCGGCCGTAAGCGCGATATGCTCACCGGTGTACTGGCCAATCCCCCCGCTAACCGGGTTACCACGGCCTGGCACTACCGGTATCCCGATACGCCTGCCAGCCCGGCGCAACATATCGCTATTATCGGCGCCGGCCTCGCCGGTTCCACCCTGGCGCTGGCGCTGTGTCAGCGGGGTATCAGAGTAAGTCTATTTGGTCAGGCCCCTGCCCCCGCCGACGGTGCCTCAGGCAATCGGCAAGGCGGGTTTTATCCGCAACTTCAGGCCGACCAAAGTAACCCAGCCCTTATCCAGGCCCATGGTTTTTTATACGCCAGACGTTATTACGATGCCCTTAATGCAAGTGGCTTAACCTTTACCTGGCAGCCTTGCGGTGTTCTGCTGCTGGGGTTCAGTGAAGAAGTGCAAAAGCGCCAGCAAAACCTGCTGCAAAAGGATTTGTGGCCAGCGCAGCTCATCCAGCCGGTAAACGCCGCACAGGCCACTGAATTGAGCGGCATTGATATTCACGGCGAAGGGCTTTTTGTACCGCAAGGTGGCTGGTTATGCCCGGCCGAAGTGGTTACCGCGCAGCTTGAGGCGGCTCGTAAAACCGGCTTACTCAGTGAGTTTTATAACCAGCGCGTGGCGTTATCCGAAGATGGCCGAAACGTAGAGCTTCTGGAAGATGGCAAACAAATGAGTGCAGACCGGGTGGTGATTGCCGCCGGCCATGAATGTGCCGAGATGGCCGAACTGGCGCATTTACCACTGCGCCCGGTGCGCGGTCAGGTCGAAGCAATCCCCGCACAAGCACCGCTAAACGATTTAAAAACTGTACTTTGTCATAAAGGTTACCTAACGCCCGGTTGGAATGGCCGCCATGCGCTTGGCTCCACCTATGTTAAAGGTGATACCAGCACCACCAGCAGAAAGGAAGAAAGTGAGCAGAACCTGGCAACCCACGCCAAAGCACTGGCAGACTATAGTTGGGCGCAATCGATTAAACACGATAATACTGCCAGAGCGTCGATACGCCTGGGCAGTGCCGATCATCAGCCTGTGGTAGGTGCGGTTATCGCGCCGCAGAAAACCACCAAGCGCTATCGTGAACTGTACAAGGGCAAGCATAACAGTCAGTATGCAGTGGCAACCGATGAACAGGCGATGTTGGTGCTTACGGGGTTGGGTTCGCGAGGGTTAACCACAGCGCCGCTGATGGCAGAAATACTGGCCAGCCAGCTTTGTCATGAGCCGTTGCCGATGAGCGAACCATTGTTGCAGGCGCTGGCACCAGAAAGGTTTATGCTACGCACATTCCGGCGCCCGCCTCAGGCGTAGGTTTATTCGGAATCCAACACCGGAGCCATGGGCACCAGTGACGTTACCACAAAAGCAGGAATAAACACGTTGGCGCTGGCCACTACCCGCTGTTGGTCGATAGAAATTATACGCGCATTCACATTTACGCCGCGTGGCTGCTCTACCAGCGTGCCGGTGAGGATATGATCCATCTCCATACGTTTAGCAATGCGTCGTCCTTCCCGGCTTAACGCCAAATCGCCATAGTCGGTGACATCCAGGCTATTGGCCAGTTTGAAATCCACCACACCCAGTCCGTATTGCTGCAACTCAGCTATCAGGTATTCAGACAGCTGATTGCCCAGCACGGTGGTTTCCCGCAAGGAGCGGTTAAGCCGCACAAAACTGGCGATACCTATGAGCTCGTCGGTATTCACCTGCACCGAACCGTCCATTAATGCCATAGCCAGGCTGGCTGCGTAGTCATTTAATGCTTTGTGGGTCATGCCGGGTGTGAAGCCGGTTTGCAGTGGATCCTGATAGCCTCGTACATTTTGCTCAACCCGGTACATTTCTATGTCGCGGGAATCCGGCCGGTACTCAAGGCCGCTGTCTTCAGGGGGGCGCACCTGAGCCTGCCCGGCTGGCGGCGGCGCTTCATCATTGTTGCCAAACCAAAAGTAACCACTTTTAGGCTGGCTGGCGCAACCGCTGAGTGCCGCCGCGCAGACCAAACAGGCCAATAACTGACGCATGATTACCCCCGGCTTAATTTAACACCGTCACGCATACCGCCGCGCTCACTGCCATCACTGGGGATCAGCGCGTCTGCCACGTAAAACGGTATAAGCATTTGTGCGCTGGCAACTACCGCCCGCGACTGAATACCAATAATGCGGGCATTCACCATCACGCCGCCCTGATGCTTTGCCATGGTGCCGGTGAGCACATATTCCATGGGTAAACCGGCATCGAGCTCCAGGTAGTCCCGGGTAAGCACAAAGTCGCCCTCTTCGGTAATGCGAATAAAGTCGGTGGCTTTGTAATCGATTACCGGAATGCGAAATTTATGCAGTTCGTGCACAAAGGATTCGGCCATCTGCTGACCCAGCAAATTGGTTTGTTGCAGATCAGAGTCCAGTAACGCGAAATGGGTCACGCCCACCGGCGTTTTGTTGGTCACGTATTCCATATTGGCAATCAGGTCCTGAGTCAGGGCCTTGACGTAATCTCCCACATGCTTGGTTAAGGGACGGCCTTTATAAGCCCCCTGAACACTGGAGTACAACGGTGGCTGGCCCAGTGCACCAAAGCTATCGACATCTTCGGCCATCATGGGCTGATGATTTGAGCGATCGGCTGCAGTGATATCCACCACATTAAGCGCTGGCATTTTTTCAGGCTGAGTGGTTTGCACCATTTCCTCATCCATACTCTGACAGCCCGCCGTGGCAGCTGCCACCAGAAGTATGCCAAGTCGTGTTGCCCTTACTGCCCTTTGCATAATGATTACCCTTTATTCTCTGTACGATATAGCCGGCCATTACGGGTTGTCACCTGCTCATCCAGCCAAAATAATTCTGCCGGGAAAAAGCGCGTTGCAGCTGCTACCACATCGCGGGTCCGGGCATTAATAATGCGTGCGTTAACCATTGCCCCTTCCTGCTGATAAACCAGCGTTCCGGTAATAAAAAAATCGACCCGCTCCATAGCAGACAGCTGGTCGATATCGCGTGACAGTACCCTGTCGGACTTTTCTCCTACTATTATATCGTTCGTCAGCTTAAACTCTTGAGCAGTAAATCCACGTTTTGTGGCTTCGGTAAGGAGCCCTTCTTCCAACTGATGGCCGAGCAATTGCAACGGATGCTGAAAGGTCTCGTCGTAGGTCAGAGAGTCCACCGGCACAAAACCGGTCACCGCATAGCGGGTTTGCCGGGCCGGGCGAACGTTGGCAAACAGTTCGTTGGCCAGCACATAGGTGTGATATTCCACATTACCAAGCGCAGGCACCGGCACCTGGTCGTTGGTCATTTCCATGACCGGCGTTCCAGAGCTGCAGCCGCCAAGCAAACTGGCTCCCAGCAAGGTAGTAAGAATAGTGGTTCGCAAAGAGTATTGACGCATAATCGGATCCAACCTGAGTTAACAGCTCAGATTCTGCAATTATCGCACCAGCTCACTCTTCCAGAAAAAATGCGGTTTTACAGCCAAAAAGCGGCAAAGACCTGCCACCCGTTAAAGGTCGTTCAGCAATTTTTGCCACAATGCCGCCACCGCTTGCTGATCGGCGGGTTCCAGTTCGTTATTGGCAAAAGCCTGCTCGAGACTTTGCTGCATGGTTTGACTGAGCTTCGCTACTGAGGCTGACTCATCAAGCTCCAGCTTGCGGGCCTCCACGGCAAAATGTCCCTGCAGGTAACTGGCGATAAACAGTTCGTCGTCACTGCCGTGATCTACCACGCCATCCAGTGCACTATCAATTTTTTCCACTGCCGTAACAAACTCATCGCTGGCTTTAACCTGTTGTTGCATAGTGTCTCGCTTACTATTTTGTTAATTAATTGCCGTTACTACTGCAGCGGATAATACACCCGGTCGTCATAACCGGTGATAACCGCAATAATCCCGGCCAGTT
>JAYZXK010000222.1:0-3493 GCA_036141415.1 Pseudomonadota bacterium | reverse complement strand
AAGTGGTGGTAGTAGACCCCAGGGAAACGGACAGTTGTTCGCTGGCCGATTTGCATATTGCCCTCAAACCCGGCACCGATGCAGTGTTGTTTTGTGGTTTACTGAATTATCTTGTTCATCACAACGGCCTCGACGAGAGCTTTATCCAGAATTCAACCAATGGTTTTGATCAAGCGTTAGCTGATGCGTCGGTATGGACCGTGGAAAAAGTTGCTCAAACCTGTGATGTACCGGTTGTCGAGATAGAGCAGTTGTTCAATTGGTTTGTCAAATTGCCCCGGGCTATTACTTTTTTCTCCATGGGTATTAACCAGTCAACCAGTGGTGTGGATAAAGGTAATGCCATTATTAACTGTCATCTGGCCAGCGGCAAAATTGGTCAGGAAGGCAGTGGTCCGTTTTCGATTACCGGTCAGCCCAATGCCATGGGCGGCCGTGAGGTTGGCGGTTTATCCAATATGCTGGCCGCGCATATGGATATCGATGACCCTGAGCATCATGCCACGGTTAAGCAGTTCTGGAATGCGCCGAATTTGGTGACCAAACCTGGGCTACGGGCGGTGGATATGTTTCAGGCTGCGGCCGATGGCAAAATTAAATGCCTCTGGATCATGGCGACCAACCCGGTGGCGAGTATGCCAAACCGGGCGTTAGTGGAAGCTGCACTAAAAAACTGTGAGCTGGTCATCGTGTCAGACACCGCAGCGCAAACCGACACCCTCAATTATGCACATATAGCCCTGCCAGCAACGGGTTGGTCTGAGAAAAATGGCACCGTCACTAATTCTGAACGGCGTATTTCCCGTCAGCGTGGATTGGTTGAACCCATGGGTGAAGCCAGACACGACTGGGAAATAGTGTCGATGGTAGGCCGGGCAATGGGCTTTGAAGACGCCTTTGCTTATCAGCACCCGGCCGAGATTTTTGCAGAGCATTGTGCTCTTACCGCAGCCAACAACAACGGCACCCGTGCACTGGATTTAGGCCCGTTGGCTGACTTAAGCATTGCACAATATGATAGTCTGCGCCCGCAGCAATGGCCCCTGAGTGATACCCACCGTATTGGGACAGCACGGCTGTTTGCTGACGGGTCTTTTTATACGCCAAATGGCAAAGCTAACTTTGTGGCCATTACGCCACGTTTACCTGAACAGCAAACCAGCCAAGATTATCCGTTTGTATTAAATACCGGCCGGGTACGTGACCAATGGCACACCATGACTCGCACCGGCAATGCGCCGCGCTTACTCAAACATATCGACCGGCCGTGGTTAAGTATTCATCCGCAGGATGCCGAAACACTACAGGTCAGCGACGGTGACTTGCTCAAAGCCGAAGCCGCCTGTAGTAACGATATAGAAGTGATCCTACCGGTTAAAATTGATAGTAAGCAGCGTCGTGGTGAAGTGTTTGCGCCGTTTCACTGGTCTGCTACCTGGGGCTCTCACGCCCGGGTGGGCGCCTTGTTAAATGGTGTAAACGATGCGCTGTCTGGTCAGCCAGAATTAAAACACGGCGCCGTTCAGTTAAGTCCGGTGGCGATGCAAAGCTACGGCGTTATTTTTGGCGATGAGACGCTGGTTCAGAATTTACAAAAGGCGGCTTATTATTTTCTGAAAATGCCAACGCCGGTGGCGCAAAGCATTGAGGTGGCTGACCCGCGCACGCCACAGGAAATGCTCAGTGATATCCTGCCGTGCTTACCGCGAGATGCACAGTGGGCTACCAAACAGGGCCCTGAACAGTTAAGTGTCGTGGTTACTCGCAATGAGAAGCTTATTCTCGCTGTTCTTATACACCATCGTCCAACGGATATGCCACGGGACTGGTTGGATTCACTGTATAGCAGTGAGGCAATAACGGCGGTCCAGATTAACGGGTTACTGGAACAACAGCCCGACGAAGAATTCCGCCTGGGAAAAGTGGTGTGTAGTTGTTTTGGTGTACGTGAAAACACTATCAGACAAGCCATTAGCGATGGCACAAACACCGTAGGCGAACTCGGCAAGGCGCTGCAATGCGGTACCAATTGTGGTTCGTGTAAAACCGAACTGGCCAGCCTGATTGCATCGACACCCGTTGCTGCAAAACAGAATGAGGAAACGACCAATGAATATGCGCTTTAATACACTGATGATGCCGCTGATGCTAAAAGTGTCACGTTTGGGCGCGGCCCTGATAGGCCAGCAAGGTGATACGCCGGTGGCCAGAAAAACTACTGCAGCGAAACCTGGTCAACCCGGTGAAGTGTTTATTGTTGGCGCCGGACCGGGTGATGCTGAACTGCTAACGCTCAAGGCACACCGCTTATTACAGGAAGCAGATGTGGTGTTATTTGACTGGCTGGTGGATCAGTCGGTGCTCGATTGTATTCCCCGTCATGTGGCCCGCGAGTTTGTAGGTAAACGTTGCGGAAAGCACAGTGTGCCCCAGGAAATGATTTGTCAGCGCCTGGTTGAGCTTGGGCTTGAGGGCAAGCGGGTAGTGCGCTTAAAAGGCGGCGATCCGGCAATTTTTGCCCGCACCAGTGAAGAAACCGATGCGCTGCATCAGGCGGGCATCCCCTTTGCCATTGTGCCCGGTATAACCGCGGCGTCTGGTGCATCAGCCTACACCGGTATTCCGCTTACCGATCGTCGTTTTGCGCAGTCTGTGCGATTTATGACTGCGCAGTTTAAAGATCCGGCGAAAGAGGCTGACTGGCAGGCTATTGCTCATAGCAGTGCGCGGGAAACAACAGTGGTTTATATGGGGCTTAAGCGTCTGGCTTTACTCGCCCGAAGACTGGATGAAGCGGGAGTCGACAGTACTTTACCCGTTGCAGTGATTGAGAACGCGTGTTGTAATCATCAACAGGTTATCGTTGGCTCCATCAGCGATATTTATCAACGCGTGGTCGACGCGGCAATCGAAGGACCGGCACTCGTCGTGATTGGTCAAGTGGTTTCTGCCCGTCAGCCCATCACCGCCGATTTGTTACATCATACCTATGAGCAACGCGCCATTTAGCGAATACATCAAAGCCCTCGGCAAAGGCCAGCGGGGCGCCCGGCATCTCACGCAAGCTGAAGCTTTCGATGCCTTTTCTCAATTACTTAACCAATCTATTGCGCCGGAGCAAGCCGGCGCTTTTTTGATGCTACTGCGCATGCAGGAAGAATCTGTGGAAGAGCTTTGCGGCTTTATTGCAGCCTGTCGCGGCAAGCTACCTGCCGCATTAAACGCAATGCAAGCCAGTGTGGATATTGGTTGTTATGCCGGTAAACGCCGACAATTACCCTGGTATTTATTGAGCGCGGCGTTACTTGCAAGCGTTGGCTACCGGGTGTGCCTGCATGGTGCCAGTGAGCCCGGTTCAAAACGCTTTTATGCCAGCCATGCCCTGGCCGAGTTGGGTTTGCCACTGGCAACGTCGGTGCAACATGCCGAGCAAACCATGGGCAGCATGAATGCCTGTTATCTGGATTTAGGCATTGCCCTACCCGAGCTTGAT
>JAYZXK010000221.1:0-5941 GCA_036141415.1 Pseudomonadota bacterium | reverse complement strand
TGCTTGATTCGGTGCAGGGCCGCAGTCCAAATATCGCCTTTCTACCGATTATCTCGTTGCCAGAACTGGAAACCTGGACAGAGACCTGGTCGTTCTTCGAAACTATCCACTCTCGCTCTTACACGCATATTCTGCGAAACCTGTTTACCGATCCGAGCAGTATCTTTGAAGATATCGTGGTGAATGAAGAAATTAAGCGTCGTGCAACGGATATCTCCAAATATTACGACGACCTGATTTATGCCACACAGCTTTGGCAAACTCAGGGCGAAGGCATGTATACCAATGAAGGACAGCCCTACCCGGTTAACATGCGCGAGCTGAAGAAAAAACTCTACCTGTGCATGAACTCGGTTAATGCACTGGAAGCAATTCGTTTCTACGTATCCTTTGCGTGTACTTTCGCATTTGCAGAGCGTGAGCTGATGGAGGGTAACTCCAAGATCATCCGCCTGATTGCCCGCGATGAAAACCTGCACCTGACCTCCACTCAGCATATCCTGAACCTTTGGGCCAAAGGCAAGGACGACCCGGAGATGGCTGAAATCGCCGAGGAATGTGCCGATGAAGCAAAAGAAATCTTTATGAAAGCGGTAGAGCAGGAAAAGCAATGGGCAGAGTACCTGTTCCAGCACGGCTCTATGATTGGCCTGAATAAAGAAATTCTGTGTCAGTATGTAGAATACATTGCTAACCAGCGTATGGCGGTTATCGGCATGGGTCAGCCCTATGACGTTACCTCTAACCCGCTGCCATGGATGAATAACTACCTGATTTCCGACAATGTTCAGGTGGCACCACAGGAATCAGAGATCAGCTCATACCTGGTAGGTCAGATTGATTCAGCCGTTAGCGAAGACGACTTTGCCGATTTCGAACTTTAAATAACCGGCAATGACCGACCGCGACAACACCTACCGTATCGACATTGTCGATACGGTAACGGTGACCGCACCCCCCGATAAAACGCTGCTGGAAAGCCTTGAATCTCAAAAGATTGACGTGCAATACCATTGCCGCGAGGGATTTTGCGGTGCCTGCCGCACCACGTTACTGGAAGGCGAAGTGGAATACACTACTGATCCCCTCGCCTTTATCGACGACGATGAAATCCTGCCCTGTTGCTGCAAACCAAAAAACCATTTAAAAATTAAACTGGGTTTCTAACCATTTAGTATAGTTAGGGCTATTAATGAGCTCCAATTACAAGCTGACAGCTTTGCACTTAGAGCGGATTGGTATGGGCAATTTCAAGGGGTCAGAGTAAGCTTAGTTCAAGGGGTCAGAGTAAGCTTACTCTGACCCCTTGAAAAGCCTCTTACGTAGCGATTTTTTTCACCCAAATCACCATGGCAACTCCGCCAATAACGGCCAGGGAGCTTAAGATGATCCTCAGAGTGACTGCTTCATCTAAGAATACCCATCCGGCAAAAACCGCCAGCACTGGTACGGATAATTGTAATGTTGCGGCTTTAATCGCCGCTATGTGCACCAGAATGCTGTACCACAAGGCATAACCTAATGCCGAGGCAATAGCACCCGAGGCAACTGCGTAAGCCATGCCTTCAGCATGAAACTCCCCGCCCGGCCAGAATATTACCAGCAATACCAGCGCCAGCGGCGTGGCGCGGATGAAATTACCGGCGGTAGCTTCAATGGGAAATTTGGCGCCCTTACCCTTTAACGAATAAACACCCCAGGCTATGCCTGCCGCCAGCATCATCAGTGCGCTGGAAAGCTGTGGTACTGCGGCGTTAGGTAGCAGGAGCAGTATCAGTCCAATCAGGGCGAGCAGAAACCCGCCCCATTGCAACGCGCTCATTCTTTCGCCTTTAAACAACCCCCAACTGATCATAGTCACCTGCACTGCGCCAAAGAGCAGCAAAGCACCGGCTCCTGTAGTCATGCTGATATAGGCAAACGAAAAGCCGGCAGCATACACAAACAGCGCTATCGCCGAAGCCATATTGCCTTCCTGTAGCGGTTTTTGGTTACGCATAACCGCCAGTAGGGTTAACATCAGCGCACCACTGGTTAATCGCCAGAAGGTGAAGGAGGCCGGGTCGATGTCGGTTTCTACCAGCGCCATCCGGCAAAGCAGCGAATTAGCGGCAAAGGCTGTCATTGCCAGCGCAGCGAGTAATACCAGTTTAAACGGTGCCATAGGATGTCCTGCTCAGCATTTTTATTCATAGTTACATATTGTTAACTAAATTCAATACCACTTTGCGCCTATTCTGCGCCGGGGCTGATTTGGTGTTTATTGGAAAAAGGACCGGGTAGCAGACAAAAAAATACCCGCACACTGGCGGGTATTTAAAATAGCTAGGGTGTCAGAACACGATTAAAGCTTTAAGCCTAAACGTTCTGCCACTTCTATATAGGTTTCAACCACTGAGCCAAGGCCCTGGCGGAAACGGTCCTTGTCCATCTTCTTGCGGGTTTCTTTATCCCACAAACGGCAACCGTCTGGCGTAAACTCATCACCCAATACAATGTTTCCTGCGCTGTCCACACCAAATTCCAGTTTGTAATCGACTAAAATCATACCGCCCTGATCAAACAATGCTTTGAGTACATCGTTAACAGCAAACGTCAGCTCTTTCATTCGGGCTACCTGAGCGGCAGTGGCCCAGCCAAATGACTCAATATGATAATCATTGACCATTGGGTCATGCAGCGCGTCATTCTTCAGGAAGAACTCAAACACCGGTGGATTCAGTAACTGACCTTCTTCCACACCCAGACGGCGAACCAGAGAACCTGCGGCCACATTACGTACAACGCACTCTACCGGGATCATATCCAGCTTTTTAACCAGTGACTCGGTGTCAGAAAGCAGTGATTCTACCTGCGTAGCAATACCGGCTTCTTCCAGCTTGGTCATGATAAAGTGGTTAAACTTATTATTGACCTCGCCTTTACGATCCAACTGTTCGATTTTTTCACCATCGAAAGCCGAAGTATCGTTGCGAAACAATAAAATTAACTTGTCACTGTCGTCTGTGTGATAAACAGTTTTCGCTTTACCGCGATAAAGCTCGTCGCGTTTTTCCATTATAGGTCTCGTATTAAATGTCTAGGCCGTCTTCAGTCATTACCTGTTCAAAAGGTTTGAACAGATCAGCAATCTGTTTGGCATCAAATGGTGTGCTTTCATTATCCATAAAGGTGATAGACGTTTTAGGGCCTAATTTTTTCACCTTCAGGCGATAGTCTTCATAATCCAGCAACTGTGCATCGTCTGATGAAAACAGGTCACGCCACCAACTCACCTGCTCATCAGTATACTGCACAAAAATCAATCCGTTCGACTTATCTAAATCTTTTACGTTGAAACCCAGTTTACGTAATACTAACTGAATACGCGGCCAGGCTATGTCGTAATTAGCGTCTAACACAAAAGCCGGATTGCCGTCGTCATCAAAGCCCATTTCCATATCCAGCCCCTGGCGGATCTGGGCAATGCGGCGATTGGTTTCAAGCTGATTAAGGTATTCGTAATGGCTGATTACCCGGTTTAACACCATAACTTCGTCGCGGCGTTTTTCCATGGCGTTTAAATCTTCTACAGACTTATCGCCACGTTCATAATCCACCAGGGCTACACTCAGCTGTGCAGTTCGACCATGAGGCTTTAACTCAACGTCAAACTTATAGCGGCCTTTGCCAGCCACTTCGCTTTCATCAGACGACCAGTCAAACCAGCCGCCATTGCCTTCTTCGGTACTGGCCGGCGCAACATTCATCCAGCCGGTAATCAGTTCGCCCTGTTCCGGGCTGAAGTTTTCTACGCTGATACCACGTTCTTCCAGATAGCCAATCAGCGAGTTCCAGATTGTCTTATCCAGTGTTTCGCTATCTCTTACCTGATCCAGCAGCACTGTTGCACCTTTAGAGCCCTCTTCAACGTGGGAACCCTGTACTAACGGGATCACCAGAGCCGGAGGAACAACCTCGAGGTTACGTCCTATCAAAGTGGTATCGGCTGACTGTTGTAAAGCCGGAATATTATAATCGCTGGTAAAATCCGGCGAATCCAGATCGGTCGGCACTTGCAACCGCGTGCGTTCTTTTGATTTTAAGTATTCGTAACTGCCAGAGGCCGTTACGCGTTCTTGTTGAGAAGCACAAGCAGTAAGAACAAGGCTGGCAATACCGCTGACCAAAGCCAGTTTTTTATTCATAGTTATCTCTTATTCTGAAATTAAAGCGTATTCATGTAACAACGCTTCGATGCTTTTTTGGCTCGCAAGTTCCGGTAAAACCATCGGTAAACGTAAAAATGGGCTTTTCATCATACCCATTTTATACAATGCCCACTTCGGGATCACCGGATTTGGTTCAATAAACAGTGCAGAATGCAGCTTTTCAATGCTGGCGTTAAGCTCACGGCAACGGGCCTTGTCACCAGCCAGCGCGGCTTCACACATTTGCGCAATGGCCGCTGGCACAATATTGGCTGTAACAGAAATCACGCCGTGACCGCCTTCGCATAAAAATTCACATGAGCTGCCGTCATCACCGCTCAGCAACACAAAGTCATCGTCTACCAATGCCTGGGTGGCTTTTAGACGGGCAATATCGCCCGTGGCGTCTTTGAGGCCAACAATTTTAGGGTGTTTAGCCAGTTCTGCTACGGTTGCAGGTAACATATCGGCAACCGTGCGGCCCGGAACGTTATACAGCAGTACCGGTAAGTCGGTGGCGTCGGCTACTGCCTCAAAATGAGCAATCATGCCCTTTTGCTGAGGCTTGTTGTAATAAGGTACAACACTCAGGAAACCATCAATTCCCAGACCAGCCATTTGCTCGCTCAGAAAAATCGCTTCAGAGGTGGAGTTTGCCCCGCTTCCGGCAATAATTTTGGTTCTGCCCGCAGCGGCTTCTACCGTTTGTTTAACAACTTCAATATGTTCATCAAAAGGCAGCGTGGCGGATTCGCCGGTAGTGCCTACCGACACAATACCATGAGTGCCTTGTTGGATATGAAACTCAACCAATTCCCGCAGCGCAGGATAATCAATCTGGCCGTCATCAAACATTGGGGTGACAAGCGCAACGTAACTACCGGTAAACATATTCTCTCCACTTTTTGCGAGCGCACATGGTAATTGCCGCACTGGTTAAAAACAAGCATTTGAACGTCTGGATCGCATATTATTACCAGAAAATGACGGTTTTCAATTTCACTGGCCGTGTTTTAAACCGATTGGCTCTTACCGTTGTTTGTTCGCCTTGTCATATCAGACCATCGGCCGATTCGACTTTGGCCATGGCTATGTTAGAATCTGCGCCCCTTAATATGAGTCAGGTCCATGAAGCAACAGTTAATCGCGGTTATATTAGGTACCGACCAGGTAGGTATTCTCAGTGATATTGCTACCCTGGTCAGCGAATCAGATTGCAATATTCTTGACAGCAGACATGCTATTTACGGTCAGGAATTTTCGTTAACGATGATCATCGAAGGCACCCATAACGCCATCACCCGGGTAGAACTCAGCATCCCTGAGATGTGCCAGCGCCGTGATCTGTTGTCGATTCTGAAACGTACTCGCGAACACACCAAACAAAATCTGACTCACCTCTACGATGTTGAATTTAATGGTGTGGATAACCCGGGGCAGATCCAGGCCATTACCCGCTTTTTTGCCGACCAGCAGGTCTCAATCAGTGCCTTTCGTCAGACCACCAGCGTCGATGATGAAACCGGCCACAAGATGATGCGGTTTAAACTGGTGGTAAATATCCCGGACGATGTTGCCATGCCGGAGTTTCGCTACAACCTGAATTTGCTGTGTCAGGTGCTACACCTGACATCCAATATTATTGATAAACATAAGGGATAATAATATGAATACGCTTTCTGCCGGTGATGCAGCGCCGCTTTTTAGTCTGCCCGATCAGGACGGTAATCCGGTTTCACTGGAGTCTCTCA
>JAYZXK010000220.1:0-5527 GCA_036141415.1 Pseudomonadota bacterium | reverse complement strand
ATCGAAACTCGCGGCGTGCCAGAGTAAGCCGCATACCTGATCAATACATAGTTAAGGGGCAGTAATGGTAGTAAGAGTTGTTCTTCTGATTTGTAGTTTAATAGCCACGTCTGTTATGGCTAAAAGTTATGAGGATATTCTTGAGCAAGGCCAGATAACCATTGCTGTCTACAACAACTTCCCCCCGTACTCCTATCTCAAGGACGGCGAACCTGCCGGTGTAGATATTGAGGTAGGTAAACGCATAGCGGCGGGACTGGGCGTTGATCTAAAGTGGATGTGGATCAACGCTGACGAAAACCTCGAGGATGACCTGCGCAACGCGATCTGGAAAGGGCATATTATTACCCGCCAGAAAGCCGACTTGATGCTCCGGGTACCTTACGATCGTAAGTTTGCCTACGCCATTGACGGTTACGGCTTGCCCAAGAATGACCTGGTAGTGATGTTCGGCCCCTATCAACAGGAAAGCTGGGCACTATTGCGTGACCACGAAAAAACCAATGATATTCGCACCCTGGCCATATTCCAGTACGAACCGGTTGCCGTAGAGCTTGATTCACTACCCAGTTTCTTTCTCGGTGCAACCCTTGGTGGCCGCCTGCGTGACAAGCTGGTTCATGTGGACTCGGTTTTTGACGGCATCAAACTGCTGCAGGAAGGTAAAGTGGCTGCAGTGGCCGGAATGAAAGGTCAGTTGCAATGGGGCATGAGTACCTCGGGAGACGTTAACAAAACCGAATTTGCACCGCTTCCCGAGCAATATGACATCAGTGCTGACGGCCTGGCCGCTATGAGCATTAAGTCTTGGGATATTGGCATGGCAGTTAAGACAGATTATCGGGAGCTGGCTTATGCAATCCAGGCAATCACCGAACCGATGATTAAAAACGGCGAAATGGAAGCACTGTTTTTAGAGTACGGCCTGAGCTACGAAATCCCCGATTACCATCGCACCGAATAAGCATTACATTTTTTTTACAAGATTTCGAAAGGCCGCTATTTTTCACTTTAAAATTCGGCCTTTTTTATTATTTATCGCTCCTCTCATACACCGCCAAAGCCACGAGATATAAGCCCTTCAGCGAAGTATTACTACCAACGAACTAAAAATGATAACCCAAGGTTTAATGGTTGTTAACAAAATGATGACTGATACTAATTCTGAGGACTCTTAGGTAAGTATGGTGTTCTATACTCACCTAGTGGACGAAAACAACACTCAACAGTCGCATGCTTTTTGATGAACAAGCCGCGGACGTTGTAACAAAGGGTACCAAACCCCGTTGAAACACTGGAGAAATCTGATGAAAAGTAAAAGAGTTTCAGGCCGCTTACTCAGCTCTGCGTTCTGTTTAACCCTGTCACTAGGTGCTATGACTGGCATGGCCCAGGCCAAAGTGACAGATAAAGATATCGTCAATGACCAGGCAACCCCAGGTGACGTGGTCAGCTATGGCCTTGGTCCACGTGGACAGCGCTTTAGTCCAATCGACACAATGAACACTAGCAACGTTAAGAAGTTGAGTCCGGTTTGGGCCTTTTCTTTCGGTGGTGAGAAACAACGTGGTCAGGAATCACAGCCACTGGTTAAAGACGGCATTATGTTCGTTACCGCTTCTTACTCTCGTATCTACGCTATCGACGTAGAAACCGGTGACGAATTATGGCAATGGGAAGCTCGTTTACCAGACGGTATCATGCCTTGCTGTGACGTAATCAACCGTGGTGCTGCACTGTACGGCGATTTAGTTATCTTCGGTACCCTGGATGCAAAATTGGTTGCATTGGACCAGAAAACGGGTAAGCCAAAGTGGCGTAAAACGTTAGGCGACTATAAAGCAGGTTACTCTTTCACAGCTGCACCGATGATTGTTAAAGGTAACGTAGTTACTGGTATCTCTGGTGGTGAATTCGGTATTGTGGGTAAAGTTGAAGCCCGCGATGCAATGACCGGTGAACTGGTTTGGTCTCGTCCTACTGTTGAAGGCCACATGGGTTACCTAAACGGTAAAGAAAACGGTATTACTGGTGGTAAAGCCAACAAAACCTGGACCGGCGACCTGTGGAAAACAGGTGGTGCAGCAACATGGCTTGGCGGTACTTACGACCCTGATCAAGACCTGATCTTCATGGGTACCGGTAACCCGGCTCCTTGGAACTCTCACTTGCGTCCTGGTGATAACCTGTACAGCTCTTCGCGTCTGGCTATCGACCCTGACACTGGCAAAATCGTATGGCACTTCCAAACCACTCCACACGATGGTTGGGATTACGACGGTGTTAACGAGCTAATCGCGTTTGACTATAAAGATCGCGGAAAAACAGTTAAAGCAGCAGCTACTGCTGACCGTAACGGCTTCTTCTATGTTCTTAACCGTGAAAACGGCGACTTCATCCGTGGCTTCCCATTTGTAAGCGGTATTACCTGGGCGAAAGGTCTGGATAAAAACGGTCGTCCAATCTACGACGAGTCAAATCGCCCTGGTAACCCATCTGATAGCGAAGATGGCAAAAAAGGTAAAACTGTATTTGCCGTACCTTCTTTCTTAGGTGGTAAAAACTGGATGCCTATGGCATTTAGCCAGGACACTGGTCTGTTCTACGTACCTTCAAACGAATGGGGCATGGTCATCTGGAATGAGCCAGTTAACTACAAAAAAGGTGCTGCGTACATGGGTTCTGGTTTCACTATCAAACCTATCTACGACCACATCGGTTCACTTAAAGCCGTTGACCCTAAAACCGGTGAAATTGTTTGGGAATTCAAAAACAACGCGCCTCTGTGGGGCGGTGTGTTAGCCACTGCAGGTAACCTGGTATTTACTGGTACACCTGAAGGCTACCTGTACGGCTTCAACGCCAAAACTGGTGAAGTGGTTTACAAGTTCAATACTGGTTCAGGCATCGTTGGTTCTCCAATCACTTGGGAACAGGACGGTGAGCAATACCTGAGCATCGTATCTGGATGGGGTGGCGCCGTTCCTCTGTGGGGTGGTGAAGTTGCCAAGAAAGTTAAAGACATTAACCAGGGTGGTACTGTCTGGACCTTCAAATTGCCTCGTAGCTAAGAGGCACCGCGACAAACCGTTTTAGTCCCACCGGGTTTGTCGCGTTTTTTCTCCTCGGGGCGGGTAGTTTAGTCATCGCTACTTGCCCCACCCATTGCAGGGAGCCCAATGAAACGTTTCGCATTTGTTCTCGGTATTTGGTTAGTTATCTGCTTCAGTATCTGTTCTGTCAGCCACGCTGAAGAAAGCATTACTCCACAACGCATTCAGCAACTGTTTCCCAAAGCCACGGTGATTGGCGAAAAGCAAGCTGACTATCCCGTTTACCCCGTTTATCAGTTACAGGAACTCCTCGGTTACGCCTTTCAAAGCAACGACCTGGTAGAATTACCCGGTTTTTCCGGCGACCGCATTAACCTGCTGATTGGTATCGATGTGCAAGGCAACATTGTCGGCATCGATATTCTGCACCACCACGAACCTATTTTTTTACACGGCCTGGGGCCAGAACCCATGCTGAAATTTCTCGACCAGTACATTGGTCAGAATGTGTCTAACCGCGTCATAGTCGACAGCGCGTCTAACGACACTAACCCGAACGACAACACCGTACACGTAGACGGCGTTACTAAAGCCACCGTGTCGGTGATTGTTATGAGTGACACGGTGTTACTCTCTGCGCTACAGGTTGCCAGAAACAAGCTCACCGGCTTTGCCAGCGCCCCTGCGGCCACCGCTAAGCAGGACAATTACGAGCCCCTTACTACGGCCCAACTGATCGATAGAGGCTACCTGAAAGAGTGGCAGATCAGTCGAGAAACCTTTGAGGATGCACTCGGCAGCGATCTTGATGACTATCCGTCTGAGACCTTTGACACCGATTTTAACGACACTTTTACAGTGTATTACGCATACCTTAATTCACCGCTTATCGGTCGCAATCTGCTCGGTGAGGACGCCTTTAACCGTCTGCAGTCAATGCTGAAACCTAACGAGCAGGCGTTTATGGTGATGTCGGAAGGCTACTTCAGCTACCTCGATGCCGACTTTAAGCCCGGCACGGTACCCAGCCAGGTAAGCCTGACGCAAAATGAACTGCCCTTCGCCATGCGCGACCTCAACTTTTTTAGTTTCGAGCCACAGGCGCTACAGGGCGATATTGCCGCTACAGAAGATTTGCAGCTGTTCGCCGTTAATACACAATCAGGCTTTAACCCCAGTGTGCCAATGCAACTGAATCTGAATATCGAGGTGGCGAAGAATCACCTCATCAAACAACAGGCACAGTTTTCCAACGACTATGCCCTGCCAGAAAACCTGTTTGATATCGCCGAAGTAGAAGTAATGGAAGAGCCACTACCGGCATGGGTAAGAGTATGGAAAATGCGCTGGCATACCATTACCATTTTAGTGCTGAGCCTGATTGCTGTTACCGCCATTTTTGCCTTCCAGCACAAGCTGTCTGCTAATGAAGCACTATTTCGTAAGGTGCGCTGGGGCTTTATGTTTTTCACCCTGTTCTTTATTGGCTGGTATGCCCAGGGGCAGCTGTCGATTGTTAACATTTACCCCATTCTGCAAAGCTTTATCAATGGCTTTGATTTGCAGGTGTATCTGATGGATCCGGTGCTGTTTATCCTGTGGCTGTATGTGTTTATCAGCTTATTTATTGTCGGGCGCGGGATTTTCTGTGGCTGGTTATGCCCCTTTGGTGCCCTGCAGGAAATGGTGGGCTGGGTCGCTAAGCGCTTTCGCATTCGCCAGTACAAAATATCCTTCTCCCTGCACCGCCGCCTGTGGTGGATTAAATACGCTATTTTAATCGGCCTGGCCGGTACCTCTTATTATTCTTTGTCGGCTGCCGAAGTGCTTTCCGAAGTGGAACCGTTTAAAACCGCCATTACCCTGCATTTTGTGCGCTACTGGCCATTTGTGCTCTACACCCTGGTATTGCTCGGGCTCGGTTTGTTTATTAATAAATTCTATTGCCGTTACGTGTGCCCGTTAGGTGCCGGACTGGCAGTACTTGGCTACTTCCACAAATTTGAATGGTTAACCCGCCGCAAGGAATGCGGTAAGCCATGTACCATGTGCTATCACAAGTGCGACATCAAGGCGATTACACCACAAGGCAAAGTGGACTATAACGAATGTGTGCAGTGTTTGGAGTGTATTGTTTATTACAATAATGACGACTTGTGCCCGCCACTAAAAAAAGCCAAAAAGACCAGACGAGCCAAACCGGATATCGCCGACTCGCTGGCCAGGGAAGTAAAGTAGCTCCCTTCAGGGAGCTACTTTAAGCCTTACTGACCCACCTCAGCACCGCTGTTTAAGTACTTAACCGTAATGGTATGGGTATCTTCCAGCGCACCCAGGAAAGCCACAATTTCAGAGACTTCCTGATCACTCAGCTTACGACCTAACTGCATCCATGCCATTTGTGCAACCGCCTCGTCCAGCTCGGCTACCGCACCATCATGAAAATAGGGCGCGGTTTTAGTGATGTTACGCAG
>JAYZXK010000219.1:0-5606 GCA_036141415.1 Pseudomonadota bacterium | reverse complement strand
ATAAGCCGGTGCAGTATCAGCGCTGAATTCATCGGCAGCTTCACTCGCCGTGTAGTTACGTTGGGCGGTGGTGGCCGTTTCGCCGCCAAAGGATACATCTGCCAGTGCGTCCAGTACAGATGAGCTCAACGGGTACTGGTTGTACAGTAAAGTAGACTGAGGCGCATTGTTCTGGAAGAAACTAAGTGGCGTTTGCGAATCTGCGATACTTACCCAGGACGTTGGCGGAAAGAAGTCATTGGCATGGGCCAGCTCGTGGTACATCAACCAGGCCAGGGCCGCTTCCAATTGCTCCGGATCACGGCTGTTGCGGCTGCTCGCAGCCAGCGAGGCCTGCGGGTAGTAATAGCTGTTGTTCTTAACGTAGCGCCAGTAAATACCAAACTGCAAATCGTTACCAAAATCACTGCGGTAGTCAGGCGCTGTATTTAACGTATCCCGCTCCTCGGGCGTTCGCCAGAAGTTGCGGGCATCAAGGTAAATAGCGCCGGTACGGACCCAGTAAAAAGAGGGGCGCACGTCGTATGAAATTACCACCGCCGTAACACCGCGCAGCAAATTCAGCATATCTGCTGAGGTAGCGGAATTTTGCATAAACTCAGCAAAGCGATCGCCCATCCACGGGTGCGACACCAGTGTTTTATCTAAAATAGTTTCAATGGTGGGGTTACTGGTTTGCATGCCTATTAATGGCAATTCGTTGAAGGTACAGCTGTTTACCAGCAGATTTGTGTACACACATTCTTTTAACCCATCTGCCCAGGGCGTATCGGCCCGGTACGGAATGAGATCGGTGGTGAGGAACATGTCGTTCTGAGTGAAAATACCATTACTGCTTACCGGCGCATCGTTAATGCCGACTAATACGGTATCACTGGCGGTAGCTCCATCGTCAAAAGTCAGGGTCACCTGGAATTCCATCACTTCGTCTTGAGTCACTTCCGGTGCAGCAAAGAAGGCACTTTGTAGCGGTCCGCCGGTGCTGTCTTCCTGATACACAATGTCTTCGGCCTCTGGCCCGGCAAGTTGCTCCCACTGAGCATCAGTGATGATTTTGGCGGTGGGTGAATCAACTCGTAAAGATACCCGGCCACGCTCGGTTGCCATATGATCCAGGCGAATATTGGCCTGGTTATCTTCAGTTGTTGCTTCGGCATTAAGGGTGAAATTTAACGAGCGCTGCTGACCATTTGTAGTAGTGGTCATTACCGTAAATTCATAGGTGCCGGCGGCCGGGATATCAAAGCCAACGGCCTGGGTATGGGCTGCCAGTAAATCAACCGCAGGGCCACTGGTTTGTTGCCAGTCAATGGTGTCTAGGGGTTGGCTGTCGTTGCTTAATACAACGAATCCAACCGATGCGCCGACGCTGGCATCCAGTTCGCCGAACAGGCGCAGGCTATCTGCAGTGAGGGCCGGTTCAACTTCTGTGAATCCGGGTGTTGGAGTACCTGGTGATGGGGTTACGGTGCTGCCACCGCTATCGCCACCACCGCCGCCGCAACCACCGAGAAGTAACGCAGCCGATAAGGCGGCTGCAGTGCGGGTGGTTAAGAACGCTTTGAAAACCTCTCGCATTCTTCTTTCATCTCCTCTTTCAGCTTTTTCAGCCCCAGGCCCAGTTCCCGGCCCCGTAAACGGGCAAACACGCTGCAGCCGGTAAACATGCCGACGACCAGCACAACTTCCACTGCGGCCAGCCAACGTTCACTGTCGACGGCGTAAAATACAGTGAGTCCATGTAGTAAATAGTACAACGCAATAAAATTCGCCCAGGCATGGGTGTAAGGCTTAGCCTTGATGATGCCATGCAACGGCAATAATAAGGGTAAAACGTACAACAGAAAGATAAAGACCAGTGAATACTGCTGATCGGTTGTGAATAAAAGTTGCCACAGAGAGATCCAGACCAGTAAGCCCAGATGGCTGGCCAGTGCTAAAACGCGAAAACGTTGTGTCTTTGCGGACATAGGGATCATACTGCTTTACCTTTTTCTGTGTTCATTGATGTCAGCGCGCCAGCCAGCTTTGCCAGTCGCTTGCCCTGGGCGTGGCAGAGTTGTTTTTCTTCGCTGCTTAATGTGGTGACATTATTGGCCGCCAGATGCGTTACACCATAGGGTGTGCCGCCGGTTGTTGTATTGTGAAGTGCCGGTTCAGAATACGGCAGACCTGCGATCACCATACCGTGGTGAATCAGCGGCAGCATCATCGACAATAACGTCGATTCCTGGCCACCATGCATGCTTGATGTAGAGGTAAACACGCAGGCGGGTTTGTTGATCAGAGCACCGTTTAGCCATAGTCCACTGGTTGAATCGAGAAAGTGTTTCACCGGCGCGGCCATATTACCAAAGCGGGTAGGGCTGCCAAGCGCCAGCGCACTGCAATCGGTTAAATCGTCGAGGGTGACATAAGGCGGGCCTGCAGCCGGGTCGTCCGGTTGCTCTGCATCCGGATCCGATGAGATAGGCGGTACGGTGCGAATTTTCGCGGTTGCGCCGCCTGCCTCAACACCTACGCCAATCGCTCGGGCCAGTTGTTCTGTGGCACCGTGACGGCTGTAATACAGGATCAGTACCGGTGCCATTATCAGAGAATGTCCAGCACGGATTCCGGCGGACGGCCAATTCGGGCTTTATCACCGTTAATCACTACCGGGCGTTCCAGCAGTTTCGGGTATTCTGCCATGGCCGCAAACCGCTGTTCGTCGGTGACATCAGCGTCGTTAAGGCCAGCTTCTTTATATTCCGCTTCTTTTACCCGCATCATCTTTTTAACGTCGTCCAGGCCCAGCTTCGAAAACAGGCTCTTTAACTCAGCTTCACTCAGTGGCTCTTTTAAATATTCGACCACGTCGGCTGCAATGCCTTTTTCTTCGAGGAGTTTTAGCGTTTCGCGACTTTTTGAACAACGCGGGTTATGCAATATTTTTATTTCAGACATAGTGTTCTACTTATTCATGGTGTTGTTATGATAGCGCCAGTTGTTGTACTTACGGTTATCGGGTTGAACAGATTGAAAATTGTCGCAGATTATAAACGAATTACGCAACAACGTGGATCTTTCCGTGTTGTCATCATGGTGTTAGTAGGTTTGCTGGCACTGGCGGGGGGGATTGCCCTGAGAAGCCTGCAGCCGTTAACCCTTAACACGGTTCAGGGCCAACCCTTTAGCTGGCAGAGCGAGCAGTGGACCGTGGTCAATTTTTTTGCTGAATGGTGTCAGCCTTGTTTGCGGGAAATTCCCGAACTCAACCATGTTTACAATGATCAGCAATTCAGAGTGCTGGGCGTGAGCTTTGACGAACTCGATAACGAAGCACTCAGTGGTGTTGTCGCACGGCAAGATATCCGTTTTCCGGTAGTGATTAGCGAAGCAGTAGCGGATTTGCCGGTATCCATGCCTATTGTGCTGCCCACTACCTATATTATTTCTCCCGCCGGTGAGGTAACCATGACCATTCGCGGCGAAGTGACTCAGGAAAAGTTGCAAAAGGCCATTAAACAGGCTCAATCAGAACTGCTTTAGCTTTTCCTGTTCGTCTCTGAATTGCTGGATCCGCGCCCGGATCCGCTGTTTTTCCAGATGATCGTCGCCAGTATAGTTGTAAGCGTGCTGCAACTCATCGATGGCATTAGGATAGGCTCCGTACAGCGCCAGTAATTCTGCTTTACTCTGATGCATGCCCTTGAAGGATTTTTCTGCTTTATAAGCATTGCTGAGTAATTGGTACGCCAGTTGATCCTGAGGATGAACCAGTAAATAATCGCGGAGCAACTCAATAGCGGCATCGTGGTTATCATTGGCCATATAGGCATTGGCCAGGTTAAGCACCACTACACTATTGCGTGGTTTATGTTGCAGCTCTTTTTGCAGCATATCGATGGCTTCCTCCGCTTTACCCATGGCCAGCGCAATGTCGGTGGCTAAATCTATATAAAACAGGTTACCCGGTGTTCTGGCCAGTAGTTGATCGTTGATTTGTTTGGCTTTGAGGTTTTCCTCATTCGCCAGGTAGGCAATGGCAAGGCCATAAAGACCAGCATCGCGAATGGCGAAGGTGTCATTTTCCACCACCGCCTTAAAGTGTTCCAACGCATAGTCCGGCTCAAACTGATAACGGGCCAGCAAGCGGGCCTTGGCCAGATTAAACGACAAGCTGGGGCGCAGTCTCACGTCCGGATAGCGGCGCATGCGATTACGGGCATCGGCGATCCGTTTTTCGGTTAAGGGGTGAGTGAGCAGCCGTTCGGGTGGTCTGGAACTGGTGCGATACTCCTCGGCCATTTTACCAAAAAAGGTCGACGCAGCTTTAGGGTCGAAGCCAGCCTGATACAAAATATCAATACCGATGCGATCAGCTTCCTGCTCATTGGAACGGGTATAATCAATATTTAACTGACTTGCCATTGCCGAGGAGGTTTGCATTGCCGCAATACCGGCTTCGGGATTTGCCATGGCCAGCAGGATACTACCAACCATCGAAGCAATCTGTAACGGCGAACTGCGCTGCTGTGATAACGCCCGCCGGGCGAGATGGCGCTGGGTTACGTGGGTTACCTCGTGGGCGAGCACAGAGGCCACCTCACTTTCGGTATCGGCCCGGGTAATAATGCCTGAATGCACACCAACATGGCCGCCATAAAAAGCAAAGGCGTTCATGACGCTGTTATTTATAATAAAAAACTCAAAGGGAAATTTGGTGTTTTCGGCCTGTAGCACCAGCCGGTTACCCAGATCCTGAATGTATTCGGTAAGTACCGGATCGTCAATAACCGGTGCCTGGCCGCGCATTTGCCGCATAATGGCATCGCCAACCAGCATCTCTTTATCCAGAGTAAGGACTTCTGAAGCTACCACGCCAATGTCTGGCAGCGTGTTTTTATCGCTACCGATAGACTGGCCAACAGAGGTTACCGGCAATAATGCGGCAGCTATGCCCATTGATACACCCAGAATACCGGTTCGAAAATATTGTCTCATTTTCCCTCAATTAAAGCCTGATACTGCTATATATACGACAATCTGACAGCATTCAGTTCCCTGAATTTGATAATATATTTCAGATTTCACCCTTTTAATGCCATTACTTGTAGGCCTTGCAAGGCAAAACAGCAATGGTCCAGATGGTCTGATCACACCACATGGTGGGCCCGGGTGCAAGTTCTATGCGTTACAATTCAAGTGTTTGTCGGTATAGTAACGCTCTTTATTGTTGAGTGCCGGTAGTTAGCTTTGGCGCCGGGCAGTAACCCCACTGCTGGCGAAAATGCGTGAAGGAATGATGAATGTTTAGTGTTTTTGGGCGCTGGTACAAACGCAAGTTTTCCGACCCTGATGCAGCCATGCTGCTTATCCTTATTTTAATCAGCAGTGCATTGTTGCTGCTGTGGGGCGACATGCTGATGCCGGTTATTGTGGCAGCGGTGATTGCTTATCTGCTCGACTGGCCGGTAACACAGTTAAACCGCATGGGGCTGGGACGTTCGCCTGCGGTGGGGCTGGTGTTGTTGTGTTTTATATTGATCATGGTGTTGCTGGCCGTTGGCCTGGTCCCGGTTGTCACCAAACAAAGTGTCAGTCTGGCCCAAGAATTACCGACC
>JAYZXK010000218.1:0-2656 GCA_036141415.1 Pseudomonadota bacterium | reverse complement strand
TCTCTACTTCTTCCAGCGTGTAATTCTGGCTGATGTGATAGTTAAGCCAGACACGGGAGCGGTTATCGTTACCCTCATCATCATTAGAAATAACGCCCAGAGGAATGGCCGTACTGGCCAGAATAGCTAACGCAATGACAGAGGTTTTGCCCTGATTATGCATGGCCCAGTTTAATATTTTGCGATAACGCTTAATATACCCTGCAGGCTTCGCATGGTGAGCGGCGGGCGGCTTGACCTTTGAGGCCAGCAGGGGGATCAGTGTTTGTGCAATCAGCAGTGAGGCAAACAGCGAGATACAGATAGCAATGGCCACGTGCTCCAGAAACACGGTGACATCAATCTTAACGCCTACAATATTGGGTAAGAAGACGATAGCCGTTGTAGTGGTACCGGCGATAACAGCCAGACTCACTTTGCCAACCCCTAATTTGGTGGCCTGTTTCGCATCGGCATGGGTAGCCCGCTGCTGAAAAATACTTTCAGTGATTACTACCGCATTGTCTACCAGCATACCTACTGCCAGCATCAGTCCCATCAGTGACAGGATATTTAGCGAATACCCCAGCAAATACATGACGCCCAGGGTAATGCAGATAGAAAACGGCACAGACAGCACAACCAACAGGGTGGTTGTGAGTTGCCGCAGGAATAAATACAACACCACAACAGAGAGCAGTGCGCCAAATAAACCCGCTTCCACCAGATTTGATAACGATGAGGTGACACTTTCGGCCACGTCATCCATTACGTACAGGTTAATGCCGTTAAAAGCCGGATCCTGTTTGGCTTTTTCAACCACCGCCATAACCTGTTCACTGACTTCTACCAGGTTACTGCCTGATTCACGGAAGATATTCAGACCCACCGCATAGGCGCGGTCGAGGTGGCGGCCATTGTTACGCTCAGGTGTTTCATAATCCACCGTGGCAATATCTTTAAGCATGATCCCCGGTGCAACATAGAGCTGCTGGATATCGCGCATATCAGAGAACTGGCCCTGGGGATTAACAATAAACTTCTGGTCGTTGGCAAAAAAGTGCCCGGCCGTCATCGAGAAGTTGGCTTCCCGCAACCGTCTGCCCAGTTCGTTGGTATCGATATGCAGTGAAGTAATGCGTTCCGGGATAAGGCGAATACTGATTTGTTTTTTCTCAACACCGTACAGCTCAACCCGGGATACGCCCTGAACCCGTTCGATTTCCCCTTTTAAATTGCGGTCGAGCAGATCGTAGGCGTTCGACAGATCGCGCTCGCTGGAGACCCGTAGCTGGAAAATCGGCATGTCGTTAGTATTAAACTTAAACACCATAACGCGCTCAACATCATCAGGCAGTTCGTCGCGAATGGCATCGATTTTTTCCCGGGCTTCAATGCTTTTGGCTTTAATGTTGGCGTCCCAGTCAAATTCCACAAACACTTCAGCGCGGTTTTCAAACGAGGTTGCCCGCAGCCGTTTGATGCCGGACATGGTGGCAATCGCTTCTTCCACCGGGCGGGTGATCATGCGTTCTATTTCGGCCGGAGTGGCGTCGCGATAGGGCACCTGAACGACCATTTGCGGAATATCGATGCCGGGAAATTTCTCCAGTGGTAACAACCGTCCTGCAGCGATGCCGAAAATCAGCATCGACAGGAAACACATACAGATAGTGACCGGTTTGCGCAGGGCAAAGCTGGTCAGGGTGGCGCCAGCCTGAGCAAACTTATCCATAAACTTTGTCTCCGGCAGTGTCGCTCGCCGTCACGGCAAACTGTTTGCGGTCGAACAGTGAGTAAATCACCGGCAACAGAATAAGGGTAAGCAGGGTAGAGAACAGTAAACCAAAGATCACGGTGATGGCCATGGGCGTGCGCACCTCGGCACCTTCACCAAAGCCAATGGCCATGGGCAGCAGACCAAGAATAGTGGTCAGCGTGGTCATGATAATGGGACGTAAGCGGCTGTTGGCGGCATCGATGATGGCACTATGCTTATCCTGACCCTGTTCACGTAACTGGTTGATGCGATCAATCAGGACAATGGCGTTATTAACCACGATACCGCAGAGCATAATTAACCCGATGAACACCACCACACTAACGTTGGTGTTGGTGAGCAGCAGACCATAAATAGCGCCAGCTACGGCCATAGGAATGGCAAACAAAATCAGCAGCGGGTGACCGAGGGATTCAAACTGTGAAGCCATTACCAGGTACACCATAAAGATAGCCAGAGCCAGGGCCAGCATCAGAGAATCGAAACTTTGCTGCATGTCTTCGCTCTGACCGGCAATGGTTGCACGCAACTGCGGCGGCAGGGCAATTTCACGGATGATTTGCTCGGCTTCAGCCACGCCCTGAGCCAGATCACCATAGCGCAGATTGGCTTCCAGCAGGGCGACACGTTGCTGACCCACCCGGGTGATCTCACTGGGACCGTTACTCACAAAGACTTCAGCCACGGCATGTAAGGGGACGGGTTGTTCTGCGCCCGGATTAATGATGATTTGGCTGATATCATCAATCTGGTCGCGCTGCGTATCGACAGTGCGCACCAGAATATCCACTTTACGGTCGCGCATACTGTACTGGGTTGCTACTTCACCGCCAATTTGTGCGGCTACCAGCTTGGCGGCGGTAGACGCATCCAACTCGAGGCGGGCGAGGGCCGCGT
>JAYZXK010000217.1:0-2648 GCA_036141415.1 Pseudomonadota bacterium | reverse complement strand
GAATTGTGCGCCGAGACACTCAGTTTCTGTTTGATTTCGCCCAGTTTACGCTTACAAAATAATGGTAAGGTCGCTAACCAACGCGCACCACGACTCAACTCAAACAAGCCCTTCAGCGATGCGTCGTAATCAGGCTGCCTGGCAGAATCGACTATGACACTGAGTGCCCTGAACAACATCGGCTTATCCCGTCGCAACTGACCAACTAAACCGGCTATATCCGATTCATGTACGCCCTGCTGAAACCAGGGCAAAGCAGCGACTTTGTTGAGTGCTTCAGTAACCAGTTGCCAGTCCTGTTCAGGGAGTAACTGCTGAAATTTAGTCGTAACGTCGGCAAGTTGATCTTTATAGGCTGCCAGGGTCTCATCGTCTAGCAAACGATAACGCCCTGCACCGGCACTGGCTGCCTGCAAATAAGCATCCAGCTCTCCCTGCAATGCGCTAATCGGGAATTGGTTAAGCCAACGTTTAAGTTCCAGCGCGGCAAAACTGTATGACACGTTTACCGAATTTTCACTCACTGAAAGTGCACCCTGAAGACCCAACACACCAATGACATCAGCAATGACATTGCCTCTCTTACCATGATTTTTATAAGCGAAGCAATGGAGCTGATGAGCCTCAAGCTGGTTGGCTGCTTTTAAGACGCTCTCCCACTGGCCAAGATTGAGGCGCTTACCCGGTGTAAAAGGCTTTTGATTACCATGACGTTTTACCGACTGGTTATAAATTGACAGCTGAAACTCCACCGGATTTCTTAAAAAGCAGATAATCTCAGCTTCAGGGACGGCCCGAATGATATCGTCAAGAATCCTGAAAAACGACTCAGAGCTAAGCAGCAGTATCTTCGCTTTAGGATGTTTCTCAAAGGCATTAAGAACATGGGTTAGCTTTTGACGATCCAGCGCCAGGCGGCCCTCAGGATCCGGAGCGCAAATTTCTCTGGCATTGCCTGAGCTAATGCCGTTTTCATCCACAGAGTGCGCGGGATACAATACTCCAGACGCCAATAGTTGCTGGCGGTGCTGATGAAAAAACTGTTGGATCGCCGAACTGCCGGTTTTTGGCGGCCCCACATGAAAGATAACGCGCTTATTCAAACTACTGCTCTGTCCCTGGAAAACGGCGACATATTAACACACATACCGGCTTCCTCGCACAACGGAAATAACCTTATTTGTTATCGTTTTTAGCTGATTGATATTGCTTCTGATGGTAAAAATCATTTTAAAAACGAATGCTCCCAGGGTTTTGTGATAACGAAGCCTGAATCGGCAATTGCATCATGCTGCGCATCCCGCTGTTTGGCCTTTTGCTCGTCGGTAAGCTCCTTGACATAACCGTCTTTAGTCAGGCCCGTTTAACTAATATGAATTTTGTAATCTGCTGTCTTTATTAGATTTGCAGGAAAGGGTTGCATAGAAAGAGAGTCAGATTTCCATACTACAAACAGAACTTCTCCTAAAATCCGCCAGGGTTAGCCAGGGGCATAGCGGGCTAAAAAATCCTTATGCTGATAAAGTTGCTCAACAGAGTGATTAAGGGAATAGTCGAACTTTTGGAGCAGTTTTATTAACTCGCTCACATTGGTGTTTTCCACCAATGGATCCATGCCGCGCGGTAATACGCCCATGCCTGCCAGCACAGCATGCCAACTGTCAGAGGCAAACAGATCCAAATCGTTATGAACCAGTGCCCCACGGGTGTTATACAAGGCCAGCTTTTGTTGTAGAGAATCAGGCAGTTCACGACGCTGCCAGCTTTGCCAGAATGGGGAATCGTCCCGGGCCGACAAGCAGTAGTGTAATACAATGAAATCCCGAATATTTTCGTATTCTGCTGCCATTAAACGGTTGTATTCTGCTGTGGTTGCCTGGCATGCTGGTAGCGAAGGCAACAGTTTAGCCAGGTTGAGGACGCCTCGCATGATGAGGTAAATACCGGTAGATTCAAGGGGCTCAAGAAAGCCCGAAGACAAACCAATGGCCACACAATTTTTTTCCCAGAATACCTGGCGTCGACCAGTCTCAAAGCGAAGGTGTCTGGGTTTAGTCGTAACAGAGTCTTTCAGGCAATCTGAAAAATAGGCGGTTGCCTGCTCCACAGAGCAGTACTGATCACAAAACACCAACCCATTGCCCACCCGGTTTTGCAGCGGAATGCGCCAGCGCCAGCCCATCGGCTCAGCAATAGACTCCGTGTAAGGTGGTAACGATGAGCACTTTTTAGTTTGCGCTACAATCGCGCCATTTACCGGCAGGTATTGCTGCCAGCTTTCAAATGCCACGCCCAGCGTTTTGCCTAATAACAAGGCTTTGTCTCCACTGCAATCGATAAAGAACTCTCCATCAATTTCATTACCGTCTACGGTAGTGAGTCCGGTAACAGTGCCGCTACTGGAGTCAACGCGTACCGCTTCGATATGCTCACGTTTGTGAATCACTCCTTTATTGGTTGCATATTCACATAAAAAGTCTGCGACGCGCTGCGCATCGAAGTGGTATGCATAGCCCATCCGGCTTAAGTTATTCGGTTTTGCCGGATCCGGCACAAAAAACCGCTGTTTTTCTGCCATACGCGCGGAAGGTGAAAAATCTGTGTAGTCATTCTGCAAGCCGCCATGGCGTGCATTCAGCCACTGCTGA
>JAYZXK010000216.1:0-7003 GCA_036141415.1 Pseudomonadota bacterium | reverse complement strand
TAGAGTGTCCATATGTTCACTTGTTGGGTGTGTTCATTACTACTGAACAATGAACTAAAATGAACGTAATGACAAGTTTTTGTTCATTATTATTTTTTGTTCATTTTTAATGAACGAGATTTAAAACTGAACGTGGGGATGTGGTCTTACGTTTCTCTTTCGGCTTTCCCCAAACATACATGCAGCTACAGTAAGGATGGTTGTATCTGCTGATAATTTGTCTAAGTGTTCAATTTTAGCGTTATCGGTATGGTGGTAAAAATTGACGTCCATGTCAGGACTTTCATCCTGGTAGGAAAGGCTCTGCTAAAAAGTCGAGGAAAAGTTTCCGCTCTCTTCCTTCGAACATGTAAGCCGCTTCAATATAATTGAATTCTGCAATGTGACTTGGATCTTGTGTCCAGATAGCTCTAAAGAAGCGAAAAAGCAAGCGTTCGTGTTGATTCATGTATACCTTTGAATCAATCAACTAGTGTCAGGATGCTTCTTAAGCCATCGAACTTCGAGAATCTAAAATTTGTCTCATCGACCTCTAGCTGCAATATTAGTCCGCGTGCCCACTTCAGTGCGGAGGATCGTGAAGTGAATGTTTTAGATTTTGAGAAGACTATCTTGCCTTTGTTTTTCTGCTTTACAGAAGTAGAATATACGGTTCGTTCTCCGCGAAGCCGCTTGTTGATTGAGTAAAACGCCATATTTTTGTATTCCTATTGTGTACCTGAAGGGTAAAAATCAACGGAATACAACGGAAATGTCACTAATTTTGAAATCGGTAAAAATGCGATGAGATTTACTTTTTTACATATTAATCAAGGTTTTAAAGTCTATGTCTGACATCTCTTTGAATCGTAAAATTTCAGTGGCTCCAATGCTCGATTGGACAGACAGGCATTGCCGGTACTTTTTGCGGCTGATATCCCGCCATACTCTGCTGTACACCGAGATGGTTACCAGTGGCGCGATTATTTATGGTAAAGGCGACTACCTGGGCTTCAATGAGGAAGAACATCCGGTGGCGGTGCAACTTGGAGGCTGCGATCCGGAGCATATGACACAGTGCGCGGTTAAGTCACAGGAATATGGTTACGACGAAGTGAATATTAACGTTGGTTGCCCTTCAGACCGGGTAAAAAACGGCAGCTTCGGTGCGTGTCTGATGGCCCAGCCCCAGGTGGTGGCAGGTTGCGTAAAAGCCATGCAGGCCGAAGTGGATATTCCGGTTACCGTTAAATGCCGGATTGGCATTGATGATATGGACGAGTACGAAGACTTCAGCCGGTTTATTGATGTGGTGGCCGGCGCCGGGTGCGAGACGTTTATTGTGCATGCCCGCAAAGCCTGGCTCCAGGGGCTTAGTCCGAAAGAAAATCGCGATATTCCGCCACTCAACTATGAGCGCGTGTACCAGTTAAAATCGCAACACCCCGAACTGAACATTTCAATCAACGGCGGTATTACCAGTCTGGCGCAGGCCGAAGGGCACCTTGATCAGGTCGATGGCGTAATGATTGGCCGCGAGGTTTATTCAAACCCCTACATTCTGGCAGAGGTTGATAAGCGCTTTTACGGCGACACTGCGCAGCCGCTGGATCGCGCAGAGATTGTTAGTTTAATGCAGGCGTATATTGAGCGTCAGGATGCACCGTACTTTAAACCCTGGCATGCCGCCCGGCATATGCTTGGCCTGTTTCAGGGGCAACCGGGGGGCCGAGTGTGGCGACGCTACCTGAGTCAGAAAGGCACTGGCAGAAATCCCGATCCCAACTTGTTGATGAATGGTTTAGCGGCAATGCAGGAAACCGCATCGAAAGCGATTGAGTATCAAACTAAAGAGGTTGGTTAATTTCACAACCCTATTTGGTTAAATTCACCAACTGTTGGTGTGCTTCTTTTCTGTACGATAATTAGCATGCCAACATCAAAATAAAAAATTAATATATTTCAACTATTTAAAGTTTTTTGAAAGAATGGCACAGGTTTCGCTATCTAGTGTGTAACAAATCACTTGTTTAACTAAATAGAGGAATTACCATGAAAATCAAATCAATCATCATTACTTCAGTCGTTGCTTTAGGTCTGTCTGTAAGTGCTCAGGCAAATGCCCAGGAATCAGCAGTAGAGCGTTTAATGAGTAGCCTGATCTCCAGTGCGGTATCAGTAACTCAGGCCGAAATTAGCCGTGAAGTTCAGCAAAATATTGCCAATGCCGCTTATCATGTATCACTGTCTGATGCGCCGGTAGGTAAAGTCTCTGTACAGGAACTGGCTGCCAACACTGAGCAGAACAACAACCAGGCTGATAGCGAGTAACAGGCGGCACTGGCTATGATGTTCAGCCATGCACTACTCGCCAGTTACGTAGTCCTTCTACCGATAGTCAGCATAGGCCTCTGCGCTCTGGTGACATCCGCGATACAAAGCTACGTACAAAGGGTCAGAACCATAAGGCCCCATGTCTTACTAAGACAAATTCGAAGGCACAGGTAACCGTAAAAACGTTACCTGTTTTTTTTGCACTGCTTTTTGCCCCTTCTAATCTTTGCTAATCCTCCAGCCTCTGTACGTCCTTGAGCACGTCTGAACATAATGAACCCATCACATCGCTGCTCTGAAGCTCTTTTATACGCCGACTGGTGTGGTTAATTGATGATTTAAACGCCTTATATGGGGTTAGATTAAAGTTTTGGTCAATTAGGCTAAGCCGTTAGTCAATTATGCCAATATGTGGTTTTGATATCGCGATATTCACTGTGAGAAACTCGTGTCTTTATTTTATTCCATTACAATCAATAACTTATAAGTTGGCATGCGAATTGTTATATCTAAGCAAGTGTTAAGTAACTTTTTAAACAACGTTTCGCCAATCGGAGATTTAATTATGGGAATGTTCACACGTATCAACGACATCATTCAGTCTAACATTAACGCGCTGCTGGATAAGGCAGAGGATCCTGAAAAAATGATCCGCCTGATTATTCAGGAAATGCAGGAAACCCTGGTGGAGATCCGTACGCTGGCTGCACAGCATATTGCTGAGCAAAAGCACCTTAACCGCCAGATTGATAACCTGGAAAAACGCGCCGCTCACTGGCAGGAAAATGCAGAGCTGGCAGTCAGTAAAGGTAAAGATGATTTGGCTCGTGCAGCGCTGAAAGAAAAGAAAGAGCTGGAAGCGAAGCAAGCCGAACTGCAGGAGCAATTACAGGTAATCGATGAAGCACTGTTGAAAGTGCAGGACGATACCGGCCGTTTAAACGAGAAGTTAAACGAAGCCAAAGCCAAACAAAAAGCGCTGGCAGTTCGTCGTCAGTCTGCCTCAGTAAGAATGCAGGCTAAGCAGGCAACGCACAGTGACAAGTTAGATAGTGTGATGGGCCGTTTCGATCACTATGAACAACGGGTAGATGAACTGGAAGCACGGGTTGAAGCCTACGATTTAACCGACAGCGCTTCAAAAAGCTCACTACAGGCTGAGTTCGACGCCCTGGAAAAAGACGAATCCATCGAGCAGGAACTGGCTGCGTTAAAGGCGAAAAAAGTCGCGTAAACGCATGATGGCCCGCACTGTGCGGGCCTCGCAACCAACCAGGTCATTCAAGCAGGAGTAAGGTTATGAAAACTATTTATGAAAAAAAACGTGTATCAAGAGATTTAGGTCGGGCTGTTATTTCAGGTGTGTGTGCTGGTGTAGCCCGCTATGCTGACATCGATCCGGTTTGGGTTCGTGCCGGTGCCGCGTTAGGTTTAGTGTTCATGCCAATGATTACTCTGCCTGCTTATATTGCGGCGGTGATCCTGTTACCAAGGAGAGCATAATGAAAAACTTTATTCTAGCCATCCTGATTGCGATTGTGCTGACCAAGGTATTGGGTGGCGTGGCATCTGACTGGTTTGATTTACACCTGGTGATGGGTGACGAACTGGTAAGCGGTACGCTGGAATGGATAATTATGGCTGGAGTTGGTGTACTGTTAGTGGTTATTGGCTTTGTGGTCGCCATGAGCATTGCCGCAGCCCTGGGCATCGCTGTCATCGCGGTACTTGGCGGACTGCTGTTTGCCGGACTGGGTGTGTTCTGGCCGGTATTGTTAATCGTTGGCATTGTAATGCTGGTGGGGAAGTCAAATAACGCAACAGCCTGATTGCTCTTTCCAGCTTTAACCAACCAGCGTGGATTTACTTTCCGAGATGAACAACTTAGCATAATAAGCCATACTTTGAATGTATGGCTGGTTGTTCATCGGAAAGGCCAATCGCAAACAAGGAAAACTATGAGACAGTATTTAAATGTAAAAACCATTAGTATTACCGTAGGTGTTTTGTTTCTGCTTCTTTGGCTGGTTGGTTTTTACTGGAGTTTCGAACCCGATACTTTCGACGTTAGAGCTAATGCCAGAGCGCAAATGAGCAGCACCAATGCGCAACCAGTGCCAGGCTATACCGTTACTACCACATTAATTACTGTTGCCGATACCCTCATGGATAAACCCGGCGGCTACTTATCAAATGACGTAATGCCCCCTTCGGTGTTCCTCGACAACATGCCCAGTTGGGAATTCGGAGTGTTGGAGATGGTGCGTGATATGTCATTATCCATGCGCAAGGATTTTAGCCGTTCGCAGTCGCAATCTGTTGAAAACCCTCATCTGGTAAAAGCGCAACCAAAATTCAACATCGACAGCCGCAACTGGTTGTTTCCTTCCGCTGAGTCACAATACTCTGAAGCCATTGATTATCTGCGTCAGTACCGTGATGATCTGGCCGATCCTACGCTTGGAGATAGTCAGTTTTACACCCGGGCCGATAACCTTCGTGAATATTTAAAACAGGTTGAGAAAAAGCTTGGCAGTCTATCGCAACGACTCAGCGCCAGTGTTGAGGCGGAGCGGGTAAATACCGACCTGGCCGGAGATAAGTCTGCATCCAACAGTACACCGCGCCCCAGTTCTATTCAAACCCGTACCAGTTGGTGGCAACTGGATAATGTATTCTATGAAGCTCGCGGCTCTACCTGGGCTCTTTTACACCTTTTGAAAGCTATCGAAGTGGACTTTGCCAGTGTTCTGGAAAACAAAAATGCACTCGTTAGTTTACAACAGATAATCAAAGAGTTAGAGGCAACTCAACAGACTATCTGGAGCCCGATGATTCTTAATGGCAGTGGCTTTGGTATGTTAGCTAATCACTCGTTAGTCATGGCGAACTATATTTCTCGTGCAAATGCAGCCATAATTGAATTGTCTGAATTACTCAATCAAGGATAAACGATGAAAAAACGTGTAATTGCCGCCGCTCTTGGGGCGTTATGTCTTGCCCCTGCCACTCATGCAGATACCCTGCTAGGGCTTTATGCCGGCGCCCAGGGATGGAACACTTCAACCTCGGGCGGTTTCTCAGAAACCTCTAATACAGCTGATTTTGATTTTGACAGTTCCACCAATGCGTCATTGTATGTGGCGTTTGAGCACTTTGTACCGCTGGTGCCAAATGTAAAAGTTAACTATCTGCAACTGGATACCGACGGTGTAACTAATCTGAATGCAGCTTTCGAGTTTGAAGGCACTGTATACGAAGCCAACACGTCGTTATTAACCGATGCGAGCATCGATAGCGCCGACCTTATTCTGTATTACGAGATCTTCGATAACGATTTGGTTAGCTTTGACATTGGTGTTAATGGTAAATACATCGACGGTACATTTTATGTTGAAGACGTTGATAGTGGCGAAAGTGGTGAAGCATCGTTTAAAGGGATAATCCCAATGGCGTACAGCCGGGTGGAGTTTGGCCTGCCGTTCACTGGCTTAGGGGTTTACGCTGAAGGTAGCTATCTGAGCTTTGATGATCACGAGGTTCGTGACATTCAGGCTGCGCTAACTTATTCTTTTGTCGAGAATTTAGCTATCGATATGACCTTACAGGTTGGCTATCGCGACATCACTGTAGACATTGAAGATCTGGACGATATCTACGCCGATCTGGGCTTCGACGGCGTATTCGCCGGTCTTGAAATTCACTTCTAGTATTTTAAGATATAAAAAAGTAATTTTAATTCTTTCCAGTTATCAAGAAAACTCATTAGCCTAGTAGTATGCAAATAAGGCTAATGAGTTATGTCAGCAAATTCTAACAACCAAAACACTTCAGTCGGTGCACCGGGAGCAATTCTGAGTGAGCCGCAATGGAATGCGATCACCCAGTCGATCTCTGGGCTGAACGCACAGCAATTAACCTGGGTAAGTGGTTACCTGGCGGGTCTGGCAGCGTCCGGACAAGCCTTACCGCAAGGGCAGGCTGCAGCCGTGCCAGCGGCGGCCGGAGAAGCGCCGGTATTAACCATCTTATTCGGCTCTCAAACCGGTAACGCCAAGGGCATTGCCCAGTCGTTACAGGCAAAGGTTGAAGCGGCAGGTTACTCCAGCAAATTAATCAGCATGGCCGATTACAAACCGCGCCAGATTAAAAATGAAACTCACCTGGCCATTGTGGCCAGTACCCATGGTGAAGGCGAGCCGCCTGATGATGCCATTGAGTTACATGAGTTCCTTGGCACTAAGAAAGCCCCTAAAGTTGATAAGCTGAAATACGCAGTGTTGTCGCTAGGTGATTCAAGCTATGAATTCTTCTGCCAAACCGGCAAAGATTTCGACGAGCGTCTGGCGAAGCTCGGCGGTAAGCTGGTTGTGCCTCGCGTAGACTGCGATGTGGATTACGAAGCAGAAGCTGAAGCCTGGGTTGCCAAACTGATCGAAACGTTAAAAGACGATTTCACCTCAGCTGGTTCTGCCGCTGTTGCTATGCAAACTGGTTCTGCGGTAGCTGCCGGTACTGCAGCGCAGGTTTATACCAAGAAGGCACCTTATCAGGCCACCTTATTAACTTCGCAAAAAATTACGGGTCGTGATTCGGTTAAAGATATTCGCCACATCGAAATCAGCCTGGAAGATTCTGGTATTACTTATCAGGCCGGCGATGCGCTGGGCGTTTGGTTTAAGAACGATGC
>JAYZXK010000215.1:0-7464 GCA_036141415.1 Pseudomonadota bacterium | reverse complement strand
CCGGCGGGATACTTCAATGCCTATAAAGCAGCCGCAGAGGATAGTGAAGTTGATGTGGTACTGCACCTTGGTGATTACATTTATGAATATCCGAAAGGCGGCTATGCCACGGCCAACGCAGAAGCCATAGGCCGCGACTTTATGCCGGGTAATGAAGGGGAGCTACTAACGCTTAAGGACTACCGGCTTCGCTATGCCACTTACCGACAGGACAACGGCCTGCAGTCACTGCATCAGCGTAAACCGTTCATCGCTATCTGGGATGATCACGAGATTGCCAACGATACCTATATGTCGGGTGCGCAGAACCATACGCCTGACGAAGGCGATTTTTTTGCCCGGCGCACCGCCGCTATTCAGGCCTACTACGAATGGTTACCCATTCGTCCGCCCATGGGCGATGATAACCCGCAGATTTACCGCAGCTTTGAATTTGGCAATCTGGTAAACCTGTACATGCTTGATACGCGGGTAATTGGTCGTGAAAAGCAGCTTAACATGGCCGATTATAAGCAGGCCGATGGTCAGTTTGATGGCAAAGCCTTTATGCAGGCGCTACATAATCCGGATCGCACATTGCTGGGCAGGGCCCAGTTTAACTGGCTCGCGGATGAAGTTAAGCACAGCAGTGCCCGCTGGCAGGTGCTCGGGCAGCAGATCCTGATGGGTAAGATGCATTATCCGGCAGAGGTACTAACCAGCGAGCGTGAAGCCGTGGCAGGTGCCATTGAAGGTCTGCTTGGTCTGCTCAAAAAGCAACAGGCGGGCGCCACCCTGAGCAAAGCAGAACAGGCCCGTTTAGCCACCAAACTCCCCTATAATCTGGATGCCTGGGATGGGTATGCCGCAGAGCGTGACAAAGTACTCAGCTTGTTCTCAGATGCGCAAAAATCTTTACTGGTGATTGCCGGGGATACCCATAATGGCTGGGTGAATAAGCTTACTGACAACAGCGGCGAGACCGTGGCTATGGAGTATGCAACACCGAGCGTTTCGTCACCCGGCATGGAAGATTATCTGGGGCTAAACACAGCACAGGCTAAACGACTGGCCGGTGCTTTGCCCCTGTTAATTGACGATCTCAGTTACTGTAATCTTCATGAGCGGGGCTATATGACCATGTCATTTACCCTCTCCATGGTCACTACCCAGTGGCACTATGTAAGTAACATCAGCAACGAAAACTACACCGTTTTCACCCGCCACACCGAGCGGCTTGTCAATTAGGCAGTTGCTACAAAGGGCCTTAGCAGGCCCTTTGTAGAGCTCAATCCGGGTTCAACGAATATACATCTGAGCAAAATCCGGGATCCGATATTCTGCACAAATCTGTTCAAAGCCTACACTTAACACCGAATAAATTTCATCCAGCGCACTTTTATCATTGGTGGTTTTCGCCAGCATATTAAGCAGCTGTTTGGCTTTATCAGGCTCACCATAACAACCAAATTCTGATGCCACATGGATCTTCGCATAAATATCGCCTTCGTCGGCGGCTTGCTGGATCAGGCTTAAGCCGTTCTCGTTATAGGTAAGCCGGCCCAGAATAAACTTCGCCCTCACATTACCACGCTCTTCGCTGAGGTAAGACAAGACGCGCTTTGCTTTGTAGTCAGACTTTGGATAACGGGTGTAGCGGTTGCCACTTTTGTTTGGCAGCTGTCCGGCAAAAAAAGCAAAAGCGTGACGCATTGCCTCATCGGTCGGCAGCGTATCAAGGTGGGCAGACGACACCTCAATTGCCCGTGCCTCAAAGGCTTCACGATAGGCCATCCGGTTTTCGTGATGGGATTGCGTGGCGCGGAAAATCTCAAAACCAGTTAAAGCGAATAAAGAGACGGTAAGGGTCAGGCAACATCCTGCAAGTGCCAGCGGCGTAGTTATAAACCAACGATTTCTCAGCCGCCTGCTACTGTCGTGCGGGGCTTCTTCGGTGAGGACGTAAAATGCCCGGTGCTGCTCGAAGGGAATGGTTAATCTGCCGATGTAGGCTGCCGACCAGGCGCCTACGCCGTACAGGCCCACTAAAATAAAAGCCCGGACCGATTGACCCTCACCGAGGCTGAGGCCAAACATAAAAGCCGCCACTACCACAGCAAGATGGGCCAGAAATGCCATTACAGCGAAGGAAAGTTGATATCCTCGACCATAGAAGCGCACCACAATTCCAATTGTCGCGCCACTGAGTGCCAGCATAACCGGTGCGAAGCGGTCGTCATACAAATAAAGCCAGTACCATAGTACCAGTATGGGTACCGACCAGAACGCCACGGCCAGTGCCGCTTTTAATCCATGTTGCCCATTAAGCTTTGCTTCAACGGCATCGATTTCCTGTTGGTCTACCTGCACTGCCCTGTTCCAAATATCATTTAATTCTATGATTTTGTTAAAGTATACAGGAAACATACTGCACTGCGGCAGTTTCTTTTACTGGCTCAAACCGGCATCGGGATTATGAATCGAGGGGAGTTCGTGCGGCCCTCACTGCCCGGGGATGCATAAGCTTTTCAAGCTCTTTCAGATAGGTAGCAATAGTTTGATGAGTTTGCTTATCTGCCGTAACAGCGTTGTACAACCACTGATAAGCATCCTGATAATCATAGGGAGAGCCGTAACCGTCGATAAACAGTTCGGCCAGTTGCATCTGTGCTTGCAGGTTTCCCAGTGCTGAGGCTTCGCGCAGAAATATCACCGCTCGTTTGCGGTCTTGCTGCACCAGCGTGCCTTTGCTGTAATAGCGACCAAGTTGCTCAAGTGCGGCCGGCAGTCCCTGATCGGCAGCCTGACGCATAAAGTCAACGCCCCTTTCCGGATCGGCTTCAACACAAACTCCCCAGGCCAGCATATCGCCCCATAAAAACTGATAGGCTGGTACTTTGAGGACTTCTGCCCGGGCTTCAATGTCCTGATTTAACTGACAGCGATCCATCACCACCCGGTCGAGATGCTCGTTACGGTTAATCATGTTGATCAACTCGTCCTGAGTATAAAGCTGTACCGCTTTAATCTCCTGCGCCTGCACTGCGCTACCGACTCCCAGCCACAGGACTGAGAGCATCAGTAATAAACCACCTTTGTTCTGCATATCACATTCTTCCAGCTAACTCGTCGCCTCTTGGCGTTTTATCGGCCGGCGGGGCGAAAACCTAATTAAATTTAATATTCATGGCGCTGTTAATGCGCCGCGTGTGCTCTACCACATCAATACCAAGATCGGTGAGGTAGCCCCCGTCTACCTGGGTTATCAGGCCTTTGGAATACAGCCGGGCTGCCGCCTCAACAATGGACTGGGTGGCATCATGGTGAATTTTTAAACCCTGCATCAGACTTTCGGCAGGAAACTTCAGTAACAGGTTTAGCTCTTCGATGACGTCGTGTGAAAAAGCCATAAGGACTCCAGGCAACTATTCTCTTTTATTTGTATAGCCAGTATGCGCTTGTTTAGCCAACAAGTCATGACGATATTTAGCGCTCACCAACCGGTTTTTAAAACCCTTCACTCAATGTTTATATAATACCCTTATTAACAAAAACGCAACCAGCGTATACCGCCTATGGCAAGAATACGCAGAATCGGCGCCCAGGAGTGATCGGCTCAGGGTCTTTAATGGTATACTCCTGAAAATAATCCTGTTTTGATGGGTATCATAAAAACCCAAAGCACGCTGCTGGGATAGCCACAAACTATGAAGTATAAAGATTTACGCGACTTTATCAGTCAGTTAGAAAAAAACGGCGATTTAGTGCGCATTACCAAGCCAATCAGTACCAAACTGGAAATGACCGAAATAGCCGACCGTACACTGCGTGCCGGCGGCCCTGCCCTGTTATTTGAAAACCCGGTGGATTTTGACATTCCGGTATTAATGAACCTGTTTGGTACACCAGAGCGGGTGGCCCTGGGAATGGGGCAAAGCTCTGTTACTGCCCTGCGTGAAGTCGGAAAACTGCTGGCCTATTTAAAGGAGCCAGAGCCGCCTAAAGGACTCAAGGATCTGTGGGAAAAACTCCCGGTTTTTAAGCAGGTTCTGAATATGCCTGCCAAGGAAGTGCGCAAGGCGCCTTGTCAGGAAGTGGTGTTAAGTGGCGATGAGGTTGATCTCACTCGCCTGCCGGTACAGCACTGCTGGCCGGGCGATGCAGCGCCGCTGATCACCTGGGGGCTCACTGTTACCCGGGGCCCGCACAAGAAACGCCAGAACCTGGGCATTTACCGTCAGCAGGTGCTGGGTAAAAACAAACTCATTATGCGCTGGTTGTCGCACCGGGGCGGCGCGTTGGATTTTCGCGAATGGTGTCAGACCCACCCCGGCGAACCTTATCCTGTTTCTGTGGCGTTAGGCGCCGATCCGGCCACGATTCTGGGGGCGGTAACGCCGGTACCGGATACGCTTTCTGAATATGCCTTTGCCGGACTGTTGCGTGGCGATAAAACCGAAGTGGTTAAGTCGGTGAGCAATGATTTGCAGGTACCTGCCAGTGCCGAATTTGTGCTGGAAGGCTACATCGCGCAGGACGAAACAGCGCCGGAAGGCCCCTATGGCGATCACACCGGCTATTATAATGAGGTAGACGAATTCCCGGTATTTACGGTAACTCATATCACGCATCGTAAGGATCCCATTTATCACTCAACCTACACCGGCCGTCCGCCGGATGAACCGGCTGTGCTTGGTGTGGCACTGAATGAAGTTTTTGTGCCCATCCTGCAAAAGCAGTTCCCTGAGATTGTTGATTTCTATCTGCCGCCGGAAGGCTGTTCCTATCGTATGGCGGTAGTAACGATGAAAAAACAGTACCCCGGACACGCTAAACGGGTGATGATGGGCGTTTGGTCGTTCTTACGTCAGTTTATGTACACCAAGTTTGTTGTGGTGTGCGATGACGATGTTAATGCTCGCGACTGGCAGGATGTGATTTGGGCGATTACTACCCGAATGGATCCCGCCCGTGATACAGTAATGATAGAAAACACGCCCATCGATTATCTTGATTTCGCCTCGCCGGTATCAGGGCTGGGTTCCAAAATGGGCCTGGATGCCACCAATAAAATGCCCGGCGAGACTGACCGGGAATGGGGCGAACCCATCGTTATGGAGCAGGCGGTAAAAGACCGGGTGGATGCAATCTGGGATGAACTCGGTATCATGAACAGCGCAAATTCCGGACAATAAAGTAAACCTACAAACATTAAGAGATTCTGTATACATGTCACAAATTAGATGCCAGGTTGAAGGTATAGCACCACTGACCAAGACGGTTTATCGGGTCGATCTGACCCCTGATGTTTCTCTCGACTTCCAATCGGGACAGTACGTTTTGGTACACATGGCTGAAGACGATAAACGTCCTTTCTCTATTGCCAATGCGGCGCACGACAACAACCGTCTGGAACTGCACATTGGTGCCGAGCCGGGTAACAGCTACGCGGGCGAAGTGCTCGAGCGCATGCGTCAGGAAAAAGCCATTTTCATCTCTGGCGGGCATGGCCAGGCCACCCTGCAAGACGGCGATACGCCAATGATTCTGGTGGCTGGCGGAACCGGCTTTTCTTACACCTATTCAATTTTAATGCAATCACTGAAGGTCAATCCAAACCGTGAAATCACCCTGTACTGGGGCGGCAAGCACCTTGAGGATCTGTATTATCACAAGGAACTGATTTCACTGGCTGCACACCATCCGCACCTGACCTATATTCCGGTAGTCGAAAACGCTGCCGATGACTGGGACGGTCGCAAGGGCTGGGTACATCATGCCGTGCTGGCAGATTACGCCGACTTATCCGGCGTACAGGTCTATATTGCCGGGCGCTTCGATATGGCCAAGGTAGCCCGCGACGATTTCTTTGAGCGTGGCCTGACTAAAGAAAACCTGTTTGGCGACGCCTACGCGTTTATTTAATCTCACACACTGACGGTGGTTATAATGAAAATAATACGTCCACTTACTTTACTGGCTTTTAGCGCCAGCCTGTCATTGCAGGCTGCCCAGCTTGAATATGTTGATCAGCCTCAACTGCATGATATTGCAGCCAATGTTACTGCCCAGCGGATAGAACAGGATATTGAGAAGCTGGTAAGCTTTGGCACCCGCCACACGCTCTCTGAAACTGAGTCAGACACTCGCGGCATTGGTGCCGCGCGCCGCTGGATCAAAGCCGAGTTTGAGCGCATTTCTGCCGCCTGTGGCAATTGCCTTGAGGTGTATTACAGCTCTGCCACCATCAGTGGTGAAAAACGCATTCCTGATCCGGTTGAGGTCGTCAGTGTGATTGCTGTACAACGCGGTGTCAGCGATCCGGACCGCTATGTATTGATGTCGGGAGACATTGATTCGCGGGTATCTGATGTGATGGATGCCACTTCAGACTCTCCCGGAGCGAATGACAATGCCTCAGGAGTAGCCGGCACGCTGGAAGCTGCCCGTGTACTCAGCCAGTATCGTTTTAACGGCAGCATTGTTTATGCCGCGCTGTCTGGTGAAGAGCAGGGCTTATTTGGCGGTAAAATTCTGGCTGAACAAGCCGCTAAAGACGGCTGGCGGTTAAAAGCCGTGCTGAATAACGACATGATTGGCAACATTGAAGGGATCAATGGCGTTATAAACAACACCACTGCCCGGATTTTTGCCGAAGGCACGCGTCAGACTGAAACTGACCGCGAAGCCACCATTCGTCGCTTTACCGGCGGTGAGGTAGACTCACCGAGTCGCAACCTGGCCCGTTATATTGATTTAGTCGCCGACCGCTATATTCCTAATCTGGATACCATGGTGGTTTACCGCCTCGACAGATTCGGCCGCGGTGGGCACCACCGTCCGTTCAATGACCTCGGCTTTCCTGGCGTTCGGATCATGGAAACCAACGAAAACTATGTGCGCCAGCACCAGGACTTACGCGAAGAGAACGGTATCAAATACGGCGATACCATTGACGGGGTTAACTTTGATTACGCTGCTAAACTTACAGCACTGAATGCGGTAAGCCTGGCCAGTATGGCCTGGGCTCCCAATCCGCCTGCCGAAGTGAGCATTAAAGGAGCGGTAGAACCTTCTACTACCCTGAGCTGGCAGGCTTTGGACAAAGCACAAAACCCGCAACTGGCCGGCTATAAGATTTACTGGCGCTACACCGACGCCCCGCAGTGGCAATTTAGCCGATTTGTTGGTGATGTGACCGAATTTACCCTGGAAAACGTAGTGATAGATAATTATTTCTTCGGCGTAGCCAGTGTCAGTAAAGATGGCTTTGAGAGCCCGGTTGTATTTCCGGGTGCCGCAGGAGCGTTTGGCGAGTAATGTTTAAAGAGGTGTGGTTAATATGCAATTAAGCGGTGTGGTGATTGGCCTTTTGTCAGCGTGGTTGATGTTATTAACCTTCTCTGCTGCGGCGCAATCGTCCATCACCCTGGTTGCTAACCCCTTACCCACACTGGTTAGCGAAGAGACCGAAAATGCCAGGCT
>JAYZXK010000214.1:0-11940 GCA_036141415.1 Pseudomonadota bacterium | reverse complement strand
CGCACGCGATTGCTGGCCATTAACAGCGCGGCCAGACCAATAACCACAAATACATAATGAGCATGCCAGGCATGCGGAATAGAAAGCATGGGAACTCCCGCGACACAAACCCTGTGAAACCGAGAACAGAGAAGAAAATTTGTACAATCAGAATACTGAAATAACGTATGGAAAAACAGTGGGCTGGATCAATAGAGTAGGAAAAACTCCCGTGCGCGTGGGTCTGTCATATCCATCGACAACGCACGGGAAGGTGAAGCGGGGTTATTTGTTCAGCAGCTTAGTAGTGCGCTTGTTGAGGTCGGCCGGGTCGACTACAGGCCAGTCATTATCCCAGCTAATCGGCAGAATACGCAGCTTTTGCAAGCCATTATCGGCTGTTTCATAGGCGTGTAACACCAGGTAATCCTTACCATCAAAGGTATAGGCCGCATTGTGCCCCAGTGCTACCCAGTCGTCGTTACCTTCTATCACCATGGTGCCGCCGCCTGCCATTAGCGACTTGCCATCACGGTCGAGGTACGGGCCGGTAACCGATTTGCTGCGCCCTACGCGAACATTGTAGGTGCTGTCCATACCGCGACAGCATTTATCAAACGACACAAACAAATAGTAATAACCGTTTTGTTTAAAAATATAGGGAGCCTCGATAGCGCCTTCGCCTGGGTCTGCACTGTCGGCCACATTGGAACCTGGGCGGCTGGCAATGGAATACCATTCCTGCGGCTCTGCCAGACGGACTAAGTCATCATCGAGCTTAACCAGTTTCAGACCATCCCAGAACGAGCCAAAGCTCATCCATGCATTGCCTTCGTCGTCTTCTACAATTGCCGGGTCGATGGCATTCCAGTGATCACGATGCGGCACCGATTCCACTACAATGCCGTAGTCTACCCATTTGTAGTCTGGTGATTGCGGATCGAGACTTTCATTAACGGTTACGCCAATGGCCGACGTGTTTTTACCAAATGCCGAAACCGAGTAGTACAGATAAAATTTACCGTCTTTCTGGTAAATGTCTGGTGCCCATAAATGGCCGTCGAAACTTGGTGAGATACGCTTGGCCCAGCTAGGCTCATCGGGAAACACGCGCCCGGTCAGGGTCCAGTTTTCCATATCCTTGGACTCGTAGTAGGTGATCCCCGGCCCGGTACTGAATACATAGTAAGTATCACCGGCTTTGGTCATCACCGGATCATGAACCTCTACCTGTTTTGCCTGGGCACCACAGCCCATTAAAAAGGCACCGCTGAGTAAGCTTGTTAAGGCTAAGCGCAATCTGGTTGCACTGGTTTTCCGTTTACGGCTTTGAATCATTTTTACCTCTGAAAGCACCTGTAAAAGAACTTGCTTAGTGTAGCAATAATCATGTTAAATATGTAATACAATATTAATAATTGATTAGCAACTGCGCAACCGCAATTGCTCGTTCATTTTTAAACCAAGGACTCGCTATGCTGTTTGATTTTAAAACCCTGCTGCGCACCAGCCTGACCATTGCCTGTACCTCCGTTGCAACGTTAAGCGCCGCACCGGTGGTGGCTGCCCCGCTTGAGCCTATTGATAATCCTATCGTGGTCCAGCGGGCGGATCCCTGGATTGTACAGCACCAGGACGGTTGTTATACGTTTATCGGCACCTCACCTAAGTTTGACGAAATAGAGCTGCGCGCTGCCTGCCGGCTCAATGATCTGAAAATTGCCGAGCCGAAGGTAATCTGGCGCAAGAACGACAAGGGGCCAATGAGTGTTAATATCTGGGCCCCGGAGTTACACGAGGTGGACGGCGACTGGTATATCTATTTTGCCGCCGGGGATGTGGATGCGCCCTGGAGTATCAGAATGTATGCGCTGAAAAATACCGCAGCGAACCCTATGGACGGAGAATGGACCGAAGCCGGTCGCATTCAGACGCCGGTTGATTCTTTCTCGCTGGATGCCACAACCTTTGAACATGGCGGCAAACGCTATCTGGTGTGGGCCCAGCAGGATGCTAAGCGCAGTTACAATTCGGCGCTGTGGATAGCCGAGATGGACTCGCCTACCTCAATTAAGTTCGACACCGTCACCCTGTTAAGTGAGCCTACTCTGGATTGGGAAGTGGCCGGTTATAAAGTTAACGAAGGGGCCGCAGTGCTTGTTCGCCACGGCCGGGTGCTCATTACCTATTCGGCCAGTGCCACCGATCACCGCTATGCCATGGGTCTGTTATGGGCCGAGGAAGACGCAGATTTACTTGACCCTGCCAGCTGGCATAAAAAAGCACAGCCGGTATTTACCACCAACGCAGCGGTGGGCCGCTATGGTCCGGGCCACAATAGTTTTGTCAAAGCCGAGGATGGTGAAACCGACCTGATGATTTACCACAGCCGTGACTACAAAACCCTGCGCGGCACGCCACTTACCGACCCTAACCGTCACGCCAGAGCCCGGGTGATTTATTGGGATGCGGAAGGGTTTCCGGTCTTTTTCAGCGATAAAACTGACTAATCGAGCACAAAAAATAGTGCCACCGGTACCACTACCAGACTGGCAATATTGCCGAGTAAAACAATCGACGCCACCGTGTGTGGCGCCTGTTTGTAGCGCTCTGCCAGCATAAAATTGAGTACGGCCGGCGGCAGTACAGAAAACAACACAAAATACGCCGTATGTTCGCTTGATAGCCCTGCCAGCAGGGCAAACGGGTAAGCGACCATAAAGCCGGTTAGCGGCCCGTATAATCCCCAGAACAAGCCGGAACGCCAGTCGGCAAAATCCACATCGGTCATGCGAACCCCCAGCGCAAACAACATCAGCGGAATGGAAATCTGCCCCAGCATGTCGATGGGTGTGCTGATCCACACCGGCAATGACCAGCCGGATAAACTCCATACCAGCCCGGCTGCGGTAGCCATTACCATTGGGTTGGTTGCCAGCGTCTTTAGCTGAGCTTTGTCATGCAGGATGTAAACACCCAGCGAGAAATGCAGCAGCGTACTGACCAGAAACATGGCAATAGCTGCACTTAATCCGGCTTCACCAAAGGCCAGTAAGGCCAGGGGCAAACCCAGGTTGCCGCAGTTGTTAAACATAGTGGGCGGAGCAAAAATTTTGGGCGACACCCCCAGCCATTTACACACCGGCAGCGCCAGTAAGCCGGAGCCGATCACCATCAGCAAAGTCCCCAGCATTAGGTCGAGATAACTAAATAAATCAAATGACTTAGATGCCATGACAGAAAAAATCAGTGCGGGCACGAAAATATCGATGTTGATGCGGTTGGCCACCCCCATGTCTGAGTCGGTTTTACGGGCATAAAGAAACCCCACCATCACCATGGCAAATAACGGAAAAACAGTGGCAAAGATGCGCTCAATAATGGGCAGTAGAGCAAAGCTGTCTGACATGACAATCCTGTCTGTAAAAGGCGAGACTAACCGCAAGCAAAAACACGAAAATTCAGAGTAACCTTATTAAACAGTGGATTCCAATCGATTGCGACAGATAGAAAAGGAGAGACGTTAGCTACCTTCAAATCGCCAGCCATGGGCACAGGCATCAACCACCCAGACAGGCAAACATCCAGCAAAACGAACGTATTGCACCAAAAAAATCCACAGGTGAAGAGAAAAGGGCAAATTATGTCGTTTTTCTTTACAGCATTATCGGGCCTATAATTTAACTATATGAAATCTCTTAGTTAAAAAACTGGCCCTTTCCTTGCTGTGTGAAAAATATACAGCAAGAATCACTTTTCTATTTTCCCGGTTTAGCCCATATAAACCGCCATTAAAAGGAATTAATGATGAAATTAAACGCCTCTCTGCTCTGCCTAAGTGCATTATATTTCAGTGTTGCACACGGTGCCCTCGCGGATGAGTTGCCCTCTCCGGTAGTCGACTCTGATTACCATTATGATGGTGCGCCGAGTGATGAATTGGTTGAGCTGGGCCGCATGTTATTTTTCGATAAAATTATGAGTGGCAATCAGAATATTTCCTGCGCTACCTGCCACAACCCCATGACATTTAGCGCCGATGGTTTGTCACTAGGCGTTGGGGAAGGCGGCAAGGGGTTAGGTCGTTATCGCTCTACCGGTGAGGGAGACGATGCGATTGATGCGCGTATCGGCCGGCATGCGCCGCATCTGTATAACCTTGGCGCCAGGGAATTTACTCATATGAACTGGAATGGTCTTCACTTTGAAGAGGATGGTGAAGTAAATATTCCCGCCAATCGTGATACCCCACCTGACTTGCATAACGTGTTGGCTGGCCAGGCATTGTTTCCTATTCTTAATCAAAACGAAATGTTGGGCGATGCGATTGAGAATGAAATCATCGCGCGCTTGATTATCTCCCGCGACAACAGTTTCCCACCGCTGTGGAATGCTTATATGGAGCGGCTGCGGGTCAATCCGGATTACGTGCAGTTATTTGACGCGGCGTTCGATGATGTTCGTCGGCCTGCAGATATTCAGATCCAGCACTACGCAAATGCGGTGGCCGCGTTTCAAACCGTTGCTTTCCGGAGTGATAACAGCCCCTTTGATGCCTACCTGCGCGGTGATTCTGAGGCCATGACAGCCCAGCAGTTGCGTGGTATGGATTTATTTTACGGCGCGGCTAATTGCAGTAGTTGTCATAGCGGTAAGTTTCAGACCGACCATCAGTTTTACGGTATTGCGATCCCTCAGGTAGGGCCGGGTGGTGAAGGCCGCACGCCTCATCAGGACCGTGGCAGGGCAGAAGCAACCCGTATAGATGAAGATTGGGGTAAATTCAAAACGCCTTCCCTGCGGAACGTGGCGTTAACGGCGCCTTATGGTCATACCGGAGCCTATGCCACGCTGCGCGGTATTGTTATGCATCATCTCGATCCTCTGACAGCACTGGAAAATTACGATCCGAGCCAGTTGGTAATGCCTTCCCGTGAAGACCTGGATGAAAGTGACCTGATTGGACACGAAGACCTCAGCCTGCGACAAGTAGTGATTGATGCCAACGACCTGCAACCAGTATCGCTCACCGCAGCCGAAGTTGATGATTTACTGGCATTCCTTCATGCGTTAACCGACCTTAGTGTGATGGAAGACCTTGAGTTGATTCCACAGAGTGTTCCCAGTGGTTTGCCGGTGCTGGACTAGTGTAGTGATTGCTTGAGCTACTTTTGGGAGCGAGTGGCGCACTGATTTTCCAGTTGTGCCACTCGTTCGGCAAATTGGCGTCCAAGTGCCAGGTAATCCGCGGATGTGTAGTGCCAGCCGTCATCAAGGTGGGTGAAACCTTCAGTAGCGGTAACCAGGGCTGCGCAACTATCCTGCTCTACAAAGTCTAACTGAGCCTGTTGCACCAGACTGCCCCAGTTCATTCGCAAGCCGTCTTCAGGATCCATGCCTGAATCCGTAATCTTCCCTAATACCACCGGTAAATCCGGGCTGCGGAGCGCGGCTCGAAACAGGGCCATCATCCTTTTCAGGTTATCCAGATAACGAGTGGCGGTGATTTCGCTGTCGTAGGCATCTGACTCGCCCTGCATCCAGATAATACCAGCAGGGATCAGAGTGTCAGGCTCTCCGTCGCCATCGATATCGCGGCGGGCAAAAGCATTACTGAGTGTCGATAAGAAGTGGTCGTACTGGTTTATGCCATTGCCACGGCGATAGTCAGGATACCAGTTGTTGCCAACCCCGTAACCGAGGGCTGAGCCGCCCAGTGCATATTTAATCACCGCTACGTTTTGCTGAGGGTGCAGTTTGGCAATCTGATGGCCAAAGCTTAGCTCCGGTCCGAAATAATCTGAATGCCGGTTGGTTTTCCCATCGGAGTAAAACTGCCGGCCGAAACCGGGTTGCAGGGTATCCCACAAGCCAAGTCCACCATTGAGTTTAAAATCGGCCGCCGGATTGCCCTGGAAAACAGGAACCGATTTGAGTGGAGCCCGATAGTGAGCTGGCAAATCGACATTTTCACCGAAGCCTTCCATATTCGACTGACCGCCAAGGTAATAAACTTTATAGGTGGCTGCCGTGGCAGGTAATGTTACCAGTAACATTAAGGTGAGTATCTTCAGCATGGCGATCATCCGGATTGTCTTTAATCGTTTGGTGCAGAAAAAGAAAAGCCGGTGACGAAGGCACCGGCTTGGTTGTTTACCAGAAGCGGATATAGATAAAGGCAGTGATGCCTAGTATGCCCACGGTATGGATGTAATCCCACTTATCCAGACCGTCGATCACTTCTTTCATGGTACCTTTGCCCAGTGTTCGGAACGTCAGGCCCTGCAGTTTTTCTTCACTGGCCGCTTTGGTGAACATGCTCACCACAATCATGATGACAGTCACCAGGACGAACAGCAGGATGCAGTAATACAGCCAGTTCATCTCTACAATCCAGGCGAAGCTGGTGTTGGCCAGGCTGTCTTTGAACGGCAGCATGACCAGTCTGATCATACCCAGTACAAAGCCTGAAACCAGACCAGCGTAACCTGCGGCTGGCGTGATACGACGGCTAACCAGGCCAAGCAGGAATACTGCTGCAATCCCAGGGGCAATAAGCGACTGCACACTCTGCAGGTACTCATACAACACGTCGGCGATTAAGCTCATCACCGGGATCCACAGGATACCCAGAATAACAATCACGATAGTGGCGATACGGCCTACTTTCAGCAGGTGCTTTTCGCTGGATTCAGGTTTGAATTTCTTATAGAAATCGATGGTAAACAGCGTTGCAGAAGAGTTAAACAATGAGGCCAGTGAACTCATCAGCGCGGCAACCAGGCCACCGATAACAATCCCCTTAACGCCAGAAGGTAACAGTTCGGCTACCAGAGTCGGGAACGCCTGGTCGGCGCTGGCGTAATTGATAATGCCTTTTTCCTTAAGGGCCACAGCAATCATGCCCGGGAACAGGAAAATAAATACTGGCAGTAATTTCAGGTAACCGGCAAACATGGTACCGCGACGGGCTTCTTTAATGCCTTTAGCTGATAAAACACGCTGTACGATGTATTGGTCGGTACACCAGTACCAGAAACCAATAATGAATGAGCCGAAAATAATGCCTGGCCATGGGAAGTCCACATCGCTGGCAGAACGAATCAGGTGCAGGTTAGCGTCGTTAATGCGCTCTACTTCAGACCAGCCGCCAACCTGATCGAGGCCAACAACCAGAATGACTACAGAGCCGATGATTAGCACCGGAGTTTGTAATACGGAGGTCCACATGATGGCTTTCATACCACCGAGTACGGTGTAGATACCGGTGATAATGACCAGGCCCAGCGCCGATATCCAGAAAAAGTCGATACCCCAGATACTATCGATACCAAGGATAGTTTTAAATGCAATACCGCCGGCATAAACCGTTACAGCCACTTTGGTCAACACGTAACTGACCAGTGAAATTACCGACAGGAAGGTACGTGAAGCCGAGTTGTAGCGGCGTTCTAAGAACTCCGGCATAGTGTAAACTTTGCTGCTCCAGTAGAAGGGCACAAAAACCCAGCCAAGCAGCAAGATGATCCACGACTGTAACTCCCAGTGAGCAAGCGCCATGCCCGACTGAGCGCCGGAACCAGACAGTCCCACCAAATGCTCAGAGCCGATATTTGAGGCAAAAATTGAGGCACCAATCACCAGCCAGCTGGCGTTACGACCGGCAAGAAAATAATCTGCCGTGTCTTCTTCTTTTTGCCGCATGGACATCCCGACCACGCCAAGTAACAAAATAAAAAAACCAGCCAGAACCAGCCAGTCGAGTGTACTTAATTCAACCATGTAATAACCCTGATACCATGATGTCAGCTCAAAATAATTAAAAAATATTATATTACAATATAGGTAATGAAAAGCTTTTTGTTAAAACAGCGTTAAATTACGTAATGGCGTTAAAAGATTGTTTTTAGCGCTGGATCAATTTTAAACGCTTGCACGGGAGGGGATTACGACTCTATGATGAGAACAACTATATTAACAATAAAGCCAACAGGTACCACCGATAAGTATGATATTATCAGTGGTTATGGCCGTAAGCAGAAAGATTATAATCCATGGCGCGAATTGAGAATTTAAACCTGTCGCAGCGCGTTACCAATGAATTGGGTAAAGCGATTATCGCAGGAGTCTATGGCGAAGGTTCCGGCCTTCCAACCGAAGCTCAGCTTTGTACCGAGTATGGCATCAGCCGTACCGCAGTGCGCGAAGCTGTAAAAATGCTGGCAGCTAAGGGGTTAATATCCTCCCGGCCGCGCCAGGGTATTCGGGTTGAGCCACCGGAAAACTGGAATTTATACGATACCAGTGTACTGGGGTGGATGTTTGAGAGCAGCCCGTCTTTACTGGTATTAAAAGAGTTTTTGCAAATGCGTCTGGCCATTGAGCCGCAGGCGGCAGCATTGGCAGCCAAACACGGCTCACCGGAAGCCATCGCGCAAATCGAGGTGGCTTTAAATGCCATGGATAACGCTGCACAAACCGACGGCTCTATCCATCAGCCCGATGTAGAGTTCCATACGGCCATTTTACTTGCCAGTGGCAATCGCTTTTTCTACCAGCTACGGGATTTCATCAGCACCGCTTTAAATGTAAGCTTCCAGTATACGACTAATGCCAAGGACAGCCTGCAAACCATCGCCGACGAACATCGCAAGATTTATCAGGCGATCAAAAACGGTGAAGCAGAGCGAGCCAAAAACATGATGGCGTATCTGATAGATGAGGCAATGGCTTATATTGAGCTAAAAATTGCTGAATCTGAACTGTCAGCGTAACGAATATTTATTTAATAACGAAAGTTGGTGTGTACTGAGCCATCATCTATGGTGATTTTTTTATGACCCAGTCGTCTGATACTTCAGCCTGTTATCCAAGCCTGAACAATCGCAGCGTATTTATTACCGGCGGTGGAACGGGCATTGGTGAGGTTATGGTGGAGCGATTTTGTGCACAGGGAGCCCGGGTGTGTTTTGTTGATGTCAATGTAGACAAGAGTCAGGCATTGGTAGAACGAATAGCGCAGGCCGGAAAAGGCCAGGCCACCTTTATAGAGTGCGACCTGCGCGACCTCAAAGCCCTAAAAGGGGCTATCAATGAGGCCGGAAGACTGCACGGCGATATTAGCGTGCTAATTAACAATGCGGCCGATGATACCCGCCACGAATTTGAAGAAGTGGACGAGGAATACTGGAATGATCGCATTAACGTAAACCTGCGTCCGAGCTTTTTTGCCGCCCAGGCCGTTGTCGAACAAATGCGCCGCTGCGGTGGCGGCAGTATTGTGAATATGGGCTCGGTAAGCTGGCGCCAGAAGCAAACTTGCATGCCCGTTTATACCACGGCGAAAGCAGCCATTGATGGCCTGACCCGTACCCTGGCGGCCAAACTTGGTCCTGAGCATATTCGGGTGAATACGCTGGTACCGGGCTGGGTGATGACCGAGAGACAAATGACCCGTTGGGCTGGTCCTGAAATTGTGCAGGAAGTACAGCAGGCGCAGTGTATTCATGAAACTCTGTTACCCATCGATATTGCTAACGCGGCATTATTTCTCGCCGCAGACGACAGCAAAATGATGACAGCGCAAACGCTGATAATCGATGCAGGCTGGGTATAACGCCATTCTAACCTCTGCCGGCGATGCGCCGGCATGCCTTATCCTCTGAGTTTTCCCTATTACTGCGGCTTGGTCTAGAGGCCATGCTACGGCCGCAGATAACTATCCCGACTAATTGTTATGTTGCAAAAATGTTTACATTCTGGCACTGTGCACACATCATATGTAATATAATATGTAAATTGCATGTTACGCATAACAGTTAAGTTTTAGTTGAAGGATTGTTTGTTTGACCGACTATATCCTGGTGTATCTGGTCCTGATCATCGGTTCATGCTTGCAGAGTGTTATAGGCTTTGGGCTTGGCCTGTTGGGTGCACCGCTTATCTTTTTGATCATGCCCGAACTGGTTCCTGGTCCCATGATCCTCAATGCTTTACTGTTAACCACGCTGTTGGCAGTTAAACATCAGTACGATATCGACTTAAAACAAACCGGCTTTTCTATCCTTGGCGGCACGGCAGGTGTGCTGGTGGCCGGAAGTGTGCTGCTTTACATAGACGCCCACCAGTACCAGATGTTGTTAGGCGTGTGTATTATTGCCGCAGTAATATTGTCGATGGTGGGCGTTACACCGCGAATCAGCGTTATTTCCAATTTAATCGCGGCCATGATTTCGGGCTTTATGGGCACCACAACGTCGGCGGGCGGAGCCCCTATGGGCTTGCTGTATCAGGCGGAAGATAAAGATAAAATTAAAGCCAACCTGAGCGTCTTTTTTGTTTATATCAACATGTTTGGTATCGCCGTATTGTGGTTTACCGATGCGGCGGGGCATGACGATCTCGAGCTCTTCTTAAAATGTATTCCGGCTGTTCTGACGGGCTGGTTCGCGTCGTTTTTCATTAACCGGCGTATCAACGAAATACTGGTTAGAAAGCTGATCCTGGTGGTAGCAGCGTTCGCCGGTACCGTGCTGATTGTTGCCAGTTAATCTGGCTTTATAAAGCTTCATTTTAAACTGGTCCGAACCTGACTCTCGGATCTGCATACCTGGCGTGCTTTTCCGATTACATTGGTTTTTGTAAAACGTGGATTGCACAAGGCAAACAACATGGAACGTATTTTCATTTATTCAAGTCTGGTACTGATGACTGTGGCGGTTTATCACGGCTTTCGCGAAGGACACATCTGGTTACCCGTTATCCTGACGCCCATCACGCTTGTCGTTGCGGCAAAACTTTATGCGCACACGCAGGGCAAACAACTAAGTCAGTGGCAAAAAGAATTACCGGTGTTGAAATTCATGGCTTACGTATTAAGAGACAAACGACTGTGCCAGCAACAAAACAGTCAGTCATTATTTACTTTACTGTTTTTCGGTAGCTTTTTTCTTTGTGCTGATATCTCAATGGTTTTATTCTTAAGTGACATTCACTATTCGATTTTGTTTGCAGGTTGTGTCAGCTTTGCCTTTCTCTATTCAGCTTTGATGGTGAATTATCAGTCGGCCAACTGACTACGGGAGTCGGTTTAGGGCTGGGGTCACCCGCAGGACTATTTAACAGCGAAGAGATGTAATGCCGGTTAAAATTTTAAATGTAAGTCGTCACAGATGCAGCCTCGGCGAAGGCGTTTATTACAGTGCCCGGTATCACTGTGTTTTCTGGGTCGATATTAAACAGCAGCTGTTATACCGCATGGATTACGCATCCAGGGCCGTGACGTCCATCCCCATGCCAGAACAAATTGGCTGGGTGAAAGAAACCCTTTCGGGCCGCTTTATTGTTGGATTGCAGTCAGGCATATACTGGCTAAATGACGATCTAAGCTGTGGCGAGTGCTGTTTGCAGCTGAGCGAAGAACCGGCAGGCAATCGCTTGAATGATGCGAAAACCGACCAGGCTGGCCGACTGTATTTTGGCACCATGGATGACCGTGAAACCGCCCCCTGCGGAAGTCTTTACCAACTGGCCAGCCTCAACGATAACAGTACGTTGCACAAAGTAGACAGTGGCTATGTCGTCTCTAATGGCCCGGCCGTTAATCTTGCCGGAGACCGGCTTTATTCGGTGAGTTCTGCCTCCCGAACCATCTACACTTTTTCCGTTGATAGCAATGGGCAACTATCCCATAAACGCCAACACATTGTTTTACCAGAGCGTCACGGTTATCCGGATGGCATTACGGTGGATAGCCAGGACAATCTTTGGGTGGCCTGCTGGCAAGGGCATGGGCTGTGTTGCTTTAATCCGGCTGGAAAGCTCATCGAGCGTATTGTGTTGCCTGCGCCGCAAATTACTAATGTCACTTTCGGCGGGCCTGCTTATTCAACCGTGTTTGTTACCTCAGCCTGCATTGGGATGGATGAAGAGGCGTTAAATCGTTATCCGCTGGCGGGGAGT
>JAYZXK010000213.1:0-4758 GCA_036141415.1 Pseudomonadota bacterium | reverse complement strand
CGGGTTTGGATGGGCATCACCCAGGCGTTGGTCAGGCCGGGGAAAGCAACAATGCTGTTAAGCTCATCGCGTAAATCCTGGCTGCTCAGCCCCGCCCGCCACTGCGATTTGGGTTTTAGCTGAATAAAGGTTTCAATCATCGTCAGCGGGGCAGGGTCGGTCGCGGTTTCAGCCCGACCTACTTTACCAAAGACGGTTTTAACCTCAGGCACGGTGCGGATCAGTTTATCGGTTTGTTGCAAAATTTCCCGGGCCTCAGCAACGGATACGCCGGCATAGGTGGTGGGCATATACATCAGGTCGCCTTCGTCGAGCGGCGGCATAAATTCGCTGCCCAGTTTCGATAACGGGTAGTAACCGGCAAGCGTGATCAGAATCGCCGCAAGTAGAGTCACTTTAGGGAAGCGCAGTACGATTCTGAGTGCCGGCTGGTAGGCTGCCTGAGCAATGCGATTAACCGGGTTTCGTTCCTCTGGCGCAATGTTACCGCGGATCAGGTAGCCCATAAGTACCGGGATCAGGGTAATGGCAAGGCCTGCCGCCGCGGCCATGGCAAAGGTTTTGGTATAAGCCAGGGGCGCAAACATTCGTCCTTCCTGAGCTTCCAGAATAAATACTGGCAAAAAGCTCACCGTGATAATCAGCAAACTGAAAAACAGTGCCGGGCCCACTTCGGTGGCGGCTTTACTCACCAACTCCCAATGATTGGCGTCTGGTGGTGCTTTTTCCAGGTGCTTGTGAAAGTTTTCAATCATCACAATGGCGCCGTCGGTCATTGCGCCAATGGCAATGGCAATACCGCCCAGCGACATAATGTTGGCATTGATACCCTGCCAGTGCATCAGTAAAAAGGCACCCAGTATGCCCAGTGGCAGTGTTACCAGCGCAACCAGTGCGCTGCGTATATGCAGTAAAAACAAACCGCAGATAAGTGCCACTATCAGTAGTTCCTCAAGCAGCTTATCCCACAGGTTATCGATGGCACTGGCAATCAGGTTTGAACGGTCATAAACCGTGGTGATCTCCACACCCTCTGGCAGGCCGGCCTGCAAGTCCTGCAGTTTGGCTTTCACGCCATCTATGGTTTGCTGGGCGTTTTCGTTATAGCGCATGACAATAATGCCACCCACAGTTTCGCCTTCGCCATTCAGTTCGGCGATGCCGCGCCGCGGCGCGGGCCCTTCTGTGACTTCGGCTACATCCGCCAGTGTGACCGGTGTACCGGATGCTGATACGGCCAGGGTGATTTGTCTGATATCGCGCAGGGTTTCAATATAGCCACTGACCGTAACCATATATTCCGCTTCGGCCATTTCAATCACTGAGGCGCCTACTTCCTGGTTGTTATGACTCACAGCTAGTTCCAGCTGCGCCATGGTTAAATTGTAAGCGTCCAGTTTGTAGGGGTCGGCAATAATCTGATACTGCTTTTTCATACCGCCCACTGTGGCAACTTCAGACACCCCGGGCACCGATTGCAGGGCAAATTTCAGGTACCAGTCCTGCAGGCTGGTAAGCTCATCGATATCATGCTGACCACTCGGATCGCTTAACGCGTACATATACACCCAGCCTACGCCGGTGGCATCCGGGCCGAGTCTGGGTTTTGCTGAGGCGGGCAGGGTAGGCGCTACCTGCGAAAGGTACTCCAGTACCCGGGAGCGGGCCCAGTACATGTCGGTGTCATCATCAAACAGGATGTACACATAGGAATCACCGAAGAAAGAAAACCCACGAACCGTATGCGCACCCGGTACCGACAGCATGGCTGAAGTGAGCGGATAGGTTACCTGCTGCTCTACCACTGAAGGCGCTTGCCCGGGGTAGTTGGTTTGAATGATCACCTGCACATCGGATAAATCCGGAATGGCATCCACCGGGGTTTGTTTTACCGACCAGATGCCTGCTGCAGTGAGCATCAGTGCTGCCAGCAAGACCAGTACACGATTGTTAAGCGACCAGTTAATAATGACTGCTATCATGACTGGCTCCTGCTAGTGACCGGCATGGTCCATGTCATGCGACATGGCCATGGCAGGTTCAATATGGGTGATAACAAACTCGCCGTCTCTGATCTCAAACGTAAAGCGGATAGCCTGCTCCGGCTGCCAGTCAGTCGCGGCAATATGGCTGCTGAGGGTAAAGTCCATGGTAGCAGGTCCGCGTCCCCATTTTTCAATGGCGCCACGGGATATATTCATGGTGTGGTTTTGTTCATCAATACTGTTAATGGTGCCATTAACGGTAGCCGAGGGTACGCTCGATTCAATGCTGTCGGTATCAATCGCAATAATCTCTACCATGCCATCGGTATTACGATTCAGCTCGGCATCAAGACGAATCCCGCTGTTAATTTCAGCCAGATTGACCTGCTCGCCAACGGCGAAGTCCATTGTCATTGCAGGCCAGTTCCAGGCTGCTACCGGCCCGTGGCTGGCGGTCACGGTGCCTGCCTCGCCATCAATAGCATCGATAGTTAAGGTTACCCATTGAGTGTCATTACTCTGGCTATCTCCCTCGCCTGAGATCCTGGAGAGGTCGGCATCTACGGCACTTTCTGAATCAATCAGGAATAAGCCGTTCATCACCACTTCATCGCCTTCTTCAAGACCTGCTGTGATTTCGGCAAAGTCTGCAGTTATGCGACCTACCGCCACAGCTGTTGAGCGGAATTCTCCGTTGCCCAGTGCCAGCACCACACGGTCGTTGGCGGCAGTTCTGATAAGAGCAGAGCGGGGAATACTCAGGCTTTCGTTACGGGGTGTATCGAAAGATACGGTGGCAAACATATTGGGTTTTAACCGGCCTTCCGGGTTATCCAGCACCAGACGCACTTTAAGGGTACGGGTCTGGCTGTCGAGCGCCGGGTAGATAAAGTCTACGCGGGTAGAAAACGTTTCTCCCGGCAATGCCGGTAATGTTACGTTCAGCTCTTGCTCTGTACTGAGAATGTCGGCATAGCGCTGGGGAATACTGGCGGTGATCCACACTGTCTTCAGGCTGGCAATGGCCAGCATAGTGGTGCCAGGCGTAACATAAAAACCAGGCCGGATATTAAGGTTAGTGACGTAGCCGTCCTGTGGCACCTCAAAGGCGATTTGCTGTTGTACGTTACCGGTTTTATCCAGATTCTGAATAACTTTTGGCGGTAATTGCAGGGCAGTGAGTCTGTCTCTGGCAGCGTTTATCAATGAGCGGTTATTGCGACTGCGGGCCAGCAGATATTCCTCCTGGGCATTCACCAGTTCAGGTGAATACAGGGTGTATAGGGTGTCGCCCTGGTTGACCGGCTGACCATCAGTGGTGACGGTAAGGCGTTCTACCCAACCACTTACCCGCGGATGGACGTGAATGATTCTGTCTTCGGCGACTTCTACAATACCGCTGGCGGCAACCGTTTCAGATAGAGAGCGAGTTTGGGCTTTGGCGGTGGTTACCCCCAGGCTCTGGACAATTTGCGGGGCAATACTCACGGTCCCCGGTGTGCTACTTGCTTCACCGGCATAAACGGGTACCAAATCCATGCCCATGGGCGATTTACCTGGCTTATCCCGGCGGTAGCTGCTGTCCATTGGCGCTACCCAGTAAAGAATGTCCTTTTCCCCTTCGTTTTGAGCGGTGGCGATATCTTTACCCTGTGGGGCATTAGCCGGTAACAACGCGTAGCCAATACCTACCCCGGCTATGAGGGCAATTAAAGGAACAATAAAACGGTTCATAGAAAACTCCCTCAAAGCGGTGAGATGGGATTAAGAAAATAGTCAAGCCGGGTCATCAGCGCGGCCATGTCACCCTGCAGATCAAGTAACTTCATCTGGTCATCAATCAGCGCCAGATGGCTTTGCATTACATCGGAAAAGTTGCCGCTGGCGGTGGTGTAGGCGTTAAGCGCAGCGTCGTAATGCTGTTGACGCAGCGGTAGCAAGGTTTGTTCATAGCGGTTAATGCGCGAGTGCAGAGTAGGGTAACGGGCATAGAGCTGATTCACCTCACTGAGCTGTTGTTGGATCACCAGACGTTTTTCGGTTTCCAGACTCTCTGTTTCGGCCAAGGTGGCTGCCAGAGCAGCTTGTTTTACCTTGCGGGAAAATAGCGGCACATCAACACTCATACCAACCGACACAAAGTCAGCCCGGGAAGTGTTGTTAGTTGCATCCTGGCGATAGGCATAGCTGGCATTAAATTCCCACTGCGGGTCGAAACTGGATTCTACTTGCTGCTGTTTTATCTTCTGCACATTAATCTCCGCATTACGACTGATAACCAGCGGGTGTTGCTGTAAACGTTCCAGTAGCGCCGAAGTGTTGGCAGGCAAAAGTGATTGTCCGATAAGGCTGGTTAACCAGTGCTGATCGGCCCGATTCGGAGTGATGTTGGTTAGCGTGGCCTGCTGCGTTGGGGTCAGCCAGCTAGACAATCCGGCAATGGCGGTTTGCTGTGCAGAAGTCAGCGATTCCAAACGGTCTTCGAGTGCCGTGTGCAGCACTTCCATGCTCAGCACATCATACTGACTGGCACCTGAAGAGCTGGCGTAGTTATTTTCAACGGCAGTGGTTAATTGGTCCAGTAGTTGTAACTGCTCGGTAACCAGTTTCTTACTGTTGTGCAGAATAATAATATCAATCCAGGCCAGTGTGATAGCCCGGGTAACTTCAGCTTTGCGCAGGTCGCGTCGGGCCGGGTGTTCGGCTGCTTTGGCCGCCAGCGCATCCCGCTGCAGGGCGACAGAGTCGCCACGGGGCAACATTTGGCTAACGC
>JAYZXK010000212.1:0-3436 GCA_036141415.1 Pseudomonadota bacterium | reverse complement strand
TGGAAGCACTGGTTACCTTTGGTGGCAAAGGCACCGGCGCGTATATACGTCAGGTCACACCGGATGCCGACAGTGTCAGTGTACACATGCATCATTCGTTTATCGCCTTACCCGACGATGGCTATGAGCCGCGTGAATTCCATCCGTTTTCTGGTTACTGGAAACACAGCTGGCAGGATTATTCTGCGCCGATTACCGAGCCCTTGGAGCAGGCTTATATTCGCCGTCACCGGCTGGCCAAAAAAGACCCTTCAGCTCCGGTGAGTGAAGCTGTTGAGCCGATTATTTATTACCTCGATCCGGGCATTCCGGAGCCGGTAATGAGCGCCTTACGGGATGGCGCAAGCTGGTGGGATCAGGCGTTTGCCGCAGCAGGCTATAAAAATGCGTTTCAGGTAAAAGTATTGCCCGAAGGTGCCGACCCAATGGATGTACGTTACAACGTGATCAACTGGGTACACAGAGCCACCCGTGGCTGGTCTTACGGATCGTCTGTGGTGGATCCGCGCACCGGTGAAATCATTAAAGGGCACGTTACCCTTGGCTCACTGCGGGTGCGTCAGGATTACCTGATAGCACTCGGGTTAACCAGCCCGTTTACCGGTGACAGTGAGGCCACCGAAGAGCAAAAAGAAATGGCGCTGGCACGCATTCGTCAGTTATCTGCTCACGAGGTAGGCCACACGCTGGGCATTGCCCATAACTTTGCCGCCAGCGAAAATGGCCGTGAATCGGTGATGGATTATCCGCATCCGAAAATCGAGATTAAAGGCAATCAGCTCTCTTTAGCCAATGCCTATGATACTGGCATGGGACAGTGGGATAATTATGTTATTGCCTACGGTTACCAGGATTTTTCCGAGACTACAGACAGTGCTGAAGCGCTGCAGGCTATGGTGGTTGAAGCTCGCGAGGCGGGACTGAAATACAAGTCAGACGCCGATGCCAGAGCGTCTCGTCATGGCTCATCCGATGGTCATATGTGGGACAACGGGGCGAACCCGCTGGCCGAATACGATCACTTGCTTAAAGTGCGTGATATTGCACTGGCTAATATGGGCCTGAACACCATCGCCTCAGGCAACAGCCTGTCGTCACTGGAAAATGCGCTGGTGCCGGTATATCTGTTACACCGTTATCAGCTCGAAGCGGTGGCCAAGCAGGTGGGTGGTGTGCACTATTTCTATGAGAATAAGGGCGACCTGGATAAACCCATGGGGGTTAAGCTGGTGCCATCAGAAACCCAGGTTGAGGCGATGATGCGTTTAATTGATGCGTCGAGCGCCGAGGTGCTTAAGATGCCTCAGCGTTTGTTATCCCTGATAACGCCACCGACCTTTGCAGAGGCTGAAACCCGTGAACAGTTTAATGGCCGCTTAGGCCGGGTGTTCGATCCGATTTCTGCCGCCGAAAGTGCAGCAGCATTCAGCCTGGAACTGCTGTTACATCCTGAGCGATTGAATCGCCTGGCCTATCAGCACAGCCGTCAGACCAGCATTCCTGGTGTTGATGATTTGATCCGCAAGATTTTCTCTGTGCACTTTTATCGTCAGCCCGAACCCAGTGATAACTTGGTGGCCCGCCTGCAAATGGTGGCACTCCAGAGTGTGATGAGCTCACTGCAGAATGACGATACGTCACCAGAAGTGAAGCTCGCGATCACCGCCGAACTGATGACGCTGACGGAATGGCTGGAAGATGAAGATGAAGTGCCGGGTTACCGGGCGCTGGAGCATTATCTGGATCATTACCTTGAGACCGGCGACTGGCAGATGGACTTTAAGGTGAAGCCATTGCCACCGGGTTCGCCAATTTAATCCGGCGATTTCTTTAAATCGAAAGAGGGCTTTTTAGCCCTCTTTTTTATGCATCCTGCTGTCGGGTGAGGTAAAAATACTCGGTGAAGCATTTGTACAGCTGGGTACCACTGAGTACCGAGGCTGAAGGAAAATGCAGCATTGGGATCAGATCGCAGGGCGCGAGAATGTCGTGGCTGCCTTTGTCATTGTCCAGCTCGTCAATGTTCAGTACGCGCGCCAGTAGCTCCCCCTGTTTAACGTGCTGACCGGGCCGAGCACAATATTCCACCATGCCTCCCCAACTGGTGAACAGGGTTTTATAATCTTTAAGGGCGACGCCTATACGGTCCATAACAGCCGGACTAACCTGACTTTCCGGCAATAAACCCTTCACGGTCAGATAACTGATAATGCTGCGGGCATCGATTTCCCCTTCGGCAAAATCAATCACTTCCTGACTGCCCATTTCCAGCGTAAACGCTTCGATGCCAAAATCAATGTTGCGGTTATCCCGCTGATTAAGGCTATCGGTAAGCGTCCACCAGGGGCAAAAAGTGGCTTCATCCAGGGCGCCGGCAAAAACATTGGGGATAAAAATGCAGTGAGGAAAATTAAACGCCTTGGCACTTTCGCGGGCATACTCCGGAATATAAATGTGGCGGGTTGATACTGGCCCGTTATGTAGATCCAGCACAAAATCGGCATCCAGCGCCAATTGTTGCAAGCGCAGGTTTAATTGCTGAGCCAGGCCCAGTCCCCAGGGGCTGGCGAGCTTATTGGCGATGGCAGTACGTAAATGATCGCGAAAGCGCTGTTTAATTGAGGTCACCGATTCTTCCGCTGTGACCGTATTAACAAAGGCTGCTATCTGTTCGGGATCGTAATAATATCCGCGGTTCCAGTTGGTACCGTTTACCGGGTCAAACCGGCCAAGGGTATATTCTCCGGCCTTGATGTTGGTACCCACCGGATTACAGTTTGGCACCAGCACAATTTCGCCGCAAATAGGTATCGTCTGCAGCCACTGAATAAGGTGGTAGATCACCACGTTACCCTGAACTTCGGCGCCGTGAATAGAGCTTTGGATATACACTTTGGGCCCTGGTCGCTGGCCTTTAATATGATACACCGGCACATTCATGCTGCGGCCTGAGGCATTCTGGGCGACCCGGATATGTTGTTTATTTACCTGATTGAGCATAACGATTCTTTATTTAGTTGTTTTTGTGGGTTGGCAAACCGGGCACCGCGGATCGGCCGGCACCGCAAATTGTTGCCAGCTAAGCGACAGACCATCGTAAGTGAGTAACCGGCCGGCGGGCAATACCTGTTTGCCCATTAGCCAGAGTAAGGCAATGTGCGCCTGTTGAGTACCAATGGTGGCGACCACCGGGGCAAAAATACCGGCTTCTACGCAGGACAGCTCTTGTTCACTGAACAGGCGGGTAATGCACTGATAACACGGGCTGTGATTAAGCGGATCAACCATCAGCAACTGACCTTCAAAACGAATGGCCGCACCACTAACCAGAGGTCGCTGTTGTGCGTAACAGATGGCATTAATTTGCTGGCGACTGGCTGGATTGTCGGTGCAGTCCAGCACCAGATCGTGCTCGCTGATGGCCTGTCGCAATGCC
>JAYZXK010000211.1:0-2897 GCA_036141415.1 Pseudomonadota bacterium | reverse complement strand
CATCTGATTTACAGAAAATATTGCCACACTGGCTAATGTCTGGATATACCCTAATCAGCATGAACAATGGCAAATGGTGCCATTAGCCAAGTTGAGTTCGTGGTATTTGCTGATGTTGCTGAGCTTTGTGCTGGTATCCCTGATTAACACCCTGAATATTCGTCAAATCAAGCGCTAAGTAACTACGATATAAGCACAAATTTCACCTCACAAGTGGTCATAATTCCACCTGTACCAACTTGCAATGCTTTTTAGACCAATTACTTTTAAATGCTGAAACAATTATGAAAAAAAATTGTAATATAAAATGAATCTACATTTCAGATCGTTATAGTTTGTCAAGCATAAAAAAAACGAATCTCTCTTGAACCAAAACACGCCTTGCACTATCTAATAAATAGTGCTCAGAAAACGCCACACTACCACTGAATATGTATTGAGTTGCTGGCCTATTCTGTTCACTGTTAACCCAACAAAAGAGGCTATTCAATGAAAAGACAAAAAAGAGATAAACTGACTCGCGCTCACGCTAAAGGCTATCAGGCAGGAATCAGCGGTCGCTCTAAGGAAATATGTCCCTTTCAAACGAGCGATACTCGCTCTGAATGGTTAGGCGGGTACAGAGAAGCCATGGAAGACCGCCAGTTAGGTGTGGTGGTTCGTTAACATCTCTTGAGTCAAAGCCCCGTAAAAGGGGCTTTTTTCTTGGTAACACCAATAGTACACAGGCTATCATTTAAAGACAGCAGGCCAAATTAGAAAGCGCTGGTATCCTGGAACAGACCGACTTTCAGGTCTTTCGCTGAATAAATTTCACGGCCATCCACTTCAACAATACCGTCGGCAAGGCCCATAAATAAACGGCGCTTAACGACACGCTTCATTTGAATTTTATAAGTTACTTTTTTCGCCGTAGGTAGGATCTGACCGGTAAATTTCACTTCACCAACACCTAAAGCTCGACCTTTGCCCGGACCACCACTCCAGCCCAGGAAGAAGCCCACCAGCTGCCACATGGCATCAAGGCCCAAACAACCAGGCATTACCGGATCGCCAGGGAAGTGGCAGTCAAAAAACCATAAATCCGGCGTGATATCTAATTCAGCAATAATCTGGCCTTTACCAAACTCGCCGCCTTCTTCAGTGATCAGACTCACACGGTCCATCATAAGCATATTAGGAGCCGGAAGCTGGCTGTTACCCGGGCCGAACATTTCGCCGCGACTACAGGCTAACAGGTCTTCTTTATTAAAACTGGATTTTTTCGTTGTCATTGTATTCCCATAGATTATTTTTAACGTGCGTAATTTAGCGAACACTTGTACGCTAAACAACTCTGAACAGTAATTTTTTTGCCGTCAGGCAAGGATATACTCTAATTTTAGGCTAAAATGCCCGAAGTGGCGCACAACCATAGTGACCATCTTTGATTCAGGGAACCAAACGGCTGTTGTTGCACTACAAAATTTTCGACTAAATACAGGGTATCATGACAGAATCTAAGAAAAATCCACGTGCTAATGCTGATAAACAAAAACGCTTCCGCGAACGCCAGCGTGAAGCCGGTAAGCGTCAGGTCAGGGGCTATGTGACGCCAGAGGCATTAAGCTGTTATGAAGAGATACAGCAAAAGACCGGCTGGAACGACAGCGAAGTGTTGTCAAACTCAATTCGCCTAATGTACGCGGCTTATCGCTGTGGTCAGGTAAAATTATTAAACGAGTGGCTTAAGGATCACAATCGTTAACCGCTAAAAACGTAGGCCGGTATACCTTGATCATGACCAGAGGTTAGTGAACTTGCCGTTGGGATCGTACATCTGCGCTTGTTTCTCAATATTGAAATGACGTAGTCCGCGTGGATCGCTGCCTACACCGGCCAGATACTGCCAGTTTCCCCAATTAGCTCCCACATCGTAATCAATCAGTTGTTGTTCAAAATAGGCAGCCCCATAACGCCAGTGTTCACCGAGTTCGTTAACCAGATAGCTGGCCGCCCATTGCCTGGCACGATTCGACATATAGCCAGTCGCATTCAACTGGCGCATACAGGCATTAATATGCGCGTTGTCGGTCGTGCCTTGTTGCCAGTCGAGCAACGAAGCAGAAGGCTGCTCGATTGCAGCTGTTTGATGTTGAATGCCGCCCGGAGCAAACCACTGCGTGCCATGTTTTACTTGCAGCCACCAGAAAAATTCCCGCCACAACAATTCAAAATAAAGCCAGTAGGTCGAATCGTTTGCACCGTGCTCGGCTTCAAACCGTTTTAATTCTGCGTAAATGCGACGCGAAGAAATACACCCGCTGGCTAGCCATGCCGAGAATTTACTCGAATAATCCCAACCGTCAAGGCCATTGCGGGTTTCTTTGTACTGACTAATAAGGTGTTTATCGAAAAAATAATACTTGAGCTGTTTTTGCGCGGCATGCTCACCGCCGATATAGGATGAAGAATTGCCCCGCTGTAATGGCAGTGATGGCCAGTCGGTTTGCAGCGCAACAGGGGGCGGCGGTATCAGCGCGACGAGTTCAGTAGGGCCTTGCGGTGTTATGGCTTTTTCAACCTTGTTACGAAACGGGCTGAATTTATCAGGCATCGCGTTTATTTCAAACGGCAGATCTGTCGGGCTAAACAGGCTGTTATTACTGCCTGTGATCACATGCACCCCGGGATACTTTGAGGTGAGTTGCTCAAGCTGTTCCCGTTCGTTGAGCCCAGGATATTCGCCAACCCCGAGAATATCGACACCATAAGCTTTTATGAGCTGTGTAATCTCTTCTACTGGCTCGCCGGTAACAACCAGCAGTGTTTGCTGATAGTTAGTTAATTGTTGATTCAGCGCAGAGAGCGATTCGTAGATAAACTGCTGGCGATGGTGGCCCATGGCACAATAGCCA